>NZ_JASJSU010000061.1:0-24034 GCF_030237045.1 Stenotrophomonas maltophilia group sp. Smal17 | reverse complement strand
ACCCACAGGAAACCAGCTTTCAGCGACCCACTCACCCCACCACGGAGGGGCTCCGCCGTTCGCCGACTCCCGCCGAAGGCGCGCTTCCCGCCGAAGAAATAATTTTCAGAAGACGTGTCGATTCCCATCGCCCTGGTTCGTTGTACCCAGTGAAGGGCACGCACCACGCGTCCCCACGGGAGACCGCAATGAAAGTGATGGTGATCGTGAAGGCCAACGCCGACTCCGAAGCCGGCCGCATGCCCAGCCAGCAGGAGCTGTCCGAAATGGGCGCCTTCAACGAACAACTGGTGGCCGCCGGCATCATGCTGGCCGGTGAAGGCCTGCACGCCACCCAGCGTGGTCGTCGCATTCACTTCGGTGGCACGGCACCCACGGTCGAGGCCGGTCCATTCGGTCCCGCCAGCGAACAGATCGCCGGGTTCTGGCTGTGGGACGTGCGCTCGCTGGACGAGGCCGTCGAGTGGGCCAGCCGTGCGCCGTTCGGCAGCGGTGGCACGCTGGAACTGCGCCCCCTGATCTCCGCCGAAGACTTCGGTGAAGCCTTCACCCCCGACTTACAGCAGCAGGAACAGCGTCTGCGTGCACAGCTGGAAGGCTGACCCGACTCATCCACGCCGGGCGCGGCCTGGCAACACCCTGTATCAATCAACGGAGCAATGCCATGAGACTGATTCCCTTCCTCGGCTTCAGCGGCCAGGCCCACGATGCGATGGCGTTCTATGCCAAGGCACTCGGTGGCCAGGTCACTTCGGAGATGAAGTACCGCGACATGCCGCCATCCGATGGCTCGCCGGGTTGCAACGAGATGCCGCCGGAAACCCTGGACCACGTCGCGCACAGCCAGCTGGAGATCGGCAACGCCATCGTGATGGCGGCCGACGGCCCCGGCGGTGGCGAGGGTGGCTCGACCACCATCAATGTCGACGTCGACAGCATCGAAGAAGCCGAGCGTGTGTTCGCCGCGCTGGCCGAAGGTGGCCAGGTGCAGATGCCGATTGCCGAAACGTTCTGGGCGCATCGCTGGGGCATGCTGATCGACCGCTACGGCAAGCCGTGGATGGTCAACTGCATGAAGCAGCCCTGATCCGTCTCACTTTCATCCACAAGGAGCTTTACCGATGAGTGCACCGCAACCACAGATGATCTTCGTCAACCTGCCCGTGCAGGACCTGCAGGCGTCCAAGGCCTTCTTCGCCGCGTTGGGCTACAGCTTCAACCCGACCTTCACCAATGACGATGCGGCCTGCATGGTGATCAGCGAGAGCATCTTCGTGATGCTGCTGACGCAGCCGTTCTTCAAGCAGTTCACCAACAAGGCGATTGCCGATGCGCACAGTCACACCGAGGTGATCACCTGCCTGTCGGCCGACAGCCGCACGGCGGTGGACGCGATGGTGGACAAGGCACTCGCGGCCGGCGCCAGTGAACCGCAGCCGGCACGTGACTATGGCTTCATGTACCAGCGCGGTTTCCAGGACCTGGATGGCCATCTCTGGGAAATCGCGCACATGGACGGCGAGCCGGGCTGACGGCCGCCGCAGGGAGAACCCTCATGGCTTACGTGGATGCTTACGTGCTGCCGTGCCCGCAGGACAGGGTGGCGGCCTACCGCCGCCTTGCCCGCAAGGCCGGTGCGGTGTGGAAGGAGCATGGCGCGCTGCAGTACATGGAATGCGTGGCCGACGATGTGGAACCGGGCAAGAGCACCTCGTTCCCGCGTGCGGTCAAGGCCAAACCCGGTGAAACGGTGATCGTGGCCTTCGTGGTGTTCCGCTCTCGGGCGGCGCGCGACCGCATCAACGCAAAGGTGATGGCCGACCCGAGGCTGGCGTCGCTGGGCCCGAAGGACATGCCGTTCGATACCCGGCGCATGTTCTGGGGCGGCTTCAGGCCCATCGTTGAAGCGTGAGCCACGGCGCTTGTGCGCGCCGGGCGTGCGTGCTGTGATCGCTGCATGCCTGATCCCGCACTGACGCAGCGCTTTGAAACCCTCTGGCGGATGGAGTCGCCGGTGTTGATCGCGCGCCTGGCGCGGTTGCTCGGGGGCGATGTGGGTCGCGCCGAGGAGCTGGCCCAGGACACCTGGCTGGCCGCGCTGGAGCGCTGGCCGGAGCAGGGCATCCCGGACAACCCCGGAGCCTGGCTGATGACCACTGCGCGCAACCGTGCCATCGATGTGCTGCGCCAGCACCAGCGGGTGGCGCAGCAGCATGCGCAGTGGGGCGAGGAACTGCATCCGGCGGCGCTTCCGGCACCGGATGACAGCCAGGCGCTGGAAGATGACCTGGGTGACGATCTGCTGCGGCTGATGTTCGTGGCCTGCCATCCGGTGCTGCCCGCCGATGCGCGGGTGGCGCTGACCCTGCGCCTGCTCGGCGGCCTGACCACCACCGAGATCGCCCGCGGCTTCCTGCAGCCGGAACCGACCATCGCCCAGCGCATCGTGCGCGCCAAGCGCACCCTGGCGCAGAAGCAGGTGCCCTACGAGGTGCCGCGCGCGGAGGCGATGCCTGAGCGCTTGGCCTCGGTGCTGGAGGCGATCTATCTGGTGTTCAACGAAGGCTATGCGGCCAGTGCCGGTGATGACTGGATGCGCCCGGCACTGTGCGAGGAAGCGCTGCGGCTGGCGCGCATCCTGGCGCACCGGTTGCCGGTGCCGCCGGTGCTGGGCCTGCTGGCGTTGATGGAACTGCAGGCCTCGCGCGCGGCCGCGCGGACCGATGCGCAGGGCGCCCCCGTGCTGCTGGACCTGCAGAACCGCGCACGCTGGGACTGGCTGCAGATCGAGCGCGGCCAGCAGGCACTGGCCCGCGCACTGGCGGCCAATGGCGGCCAGGACCCGTACGTGCTGCAGGCGCGCATCGCGGCCTGCCATGCCGCCGCACGCCGCGCCGAAGATACCGACTGGACGCGCATTGCCACACTGTATGCACAGTTGCTGCAGGTCATGCCGTCGCCGGTCGTGGCCCTCAACCGGGTGGTGGCGGTGTCGCGCAGCGACGGCGCGTTTGCGGCCTGGGCGCTGTTGCAACCTTTGCTGGCCGATGCGCGGTTGCAGGGCTATGCGCCCTTGCAGGTGGTGCGTGGTGACCTGCTGCAGCAGCTGGGCCGGGCCGATGACGCGCGCGCGGCCTTCGCCGCCGCCGCCGCGCTGACCGGCAACGCCCGCGAGCGCGAGCTGCTGCTGTTGCGCGCCCAGCGATCGGGGTCAGCGCTCTCTTCCGACAGGAACGGGATCTGACCCCATGCATGGCGTGGCGTGTCGACCAAGGTCGACACCTACCAAAGGCGGGGCGCAGCGCTGCCGAATCCCATTACACTCCAGAGAGATTTCCCTGCTGGAGAGAGCAATGAAACGAGTAGTACTGGGCGTGCTGGCCCTGTCGGTGTCGAGCGCACTGATGGCGGCCACGCCGAAATTCGATGGCGCGCGGATCTCCGCCGACGTCAAGGAACTGGCCTCCGACGCCTACGAGGGCCGCTCGCCGGCCACTGCCGGCGAAGAGAAGACCGTCGCCTACCTCAGCAAGCAGTTCGCCGATGCCGGCCTGCAGCCCGGCGGCGACCTCAAGGACGGCAAGCGCCTGTGGACCCAGGCCGTGCCGCTGCGCAAGGGCGACATCGTCGGCGCACCGCAGCTGGCCCTGCACCAGGGCAGCAAGACCCTGCCGTTGGAACAGGGCAAGCAGATCGCCGTGCGTGCCGCGATGAATGGCGCCAGCAACGTTGATATCAGCAAGGCGCCACTGGTGTTCCTTGGCTATGGCGTGAAGGCCCCGGAGCGCAACTGGGACGACTTCAAGGGCGTCGACCTGAAGGGCAAGATCGCCGTGGTGCTGATCAACGACCCGGACTTCGAGACCGGGCAGGGTGATTTCGACGGCAAGGGCATGACCTATTACGGCCGTTGGACCTACAAGTACGAGGAAGGCGCACGCCAGGGCGCGCTGGGCGTGCTGATCGTGCACGAGACTGCGCCGGCCTCGTATGGCTGGGCCACCGTGGCCGGGTCCAACACCAACACCATGTTCGACGTGGTGCGCGACAACCCGGCCGAGAGCCATCCGCTGCTGGAAGGCTGGATCCAGCGCGACCTGGCCGTGGAGCTGTTCCGCTCGGCCGGGCAGGACTTCGACGCGCTGAAGAAGAAGGCGCAGCAGCGCGACTTCACCCCGGTGCCGCTGACCGGCGCCAGCCTGGATGCGAAGTACGCGGTGAAGACCGAAGTGATCACCTCGCACAATGTGGCCGCGCGCCTGGAAGGCAGCCGCCATCCGGACGAGACGATCATCTACAGCGCGCACTGGGACCACATCGGTGTGGGCGAGCCGGATGCGCGCGGTGACCGCATCTTCAACGGTGCGCTGGACAATGCCAGCGGTACCGCCTCGCTGGTCGAGCTGGCGCGCGGCTTCGCCAAGGCCAAGCGCCCGCAGCGTTCGGTGCTGTTCCTGGCGGTCACCGCCGAGGAGAAGGGCCTGCTGGGTTCGGAGTACTACGCCACCCATCCGCTGTACCCGCTGGAAAAGACCGTGGCGGTGATCAACATGGACGGCATGGCGCCGTTCGGCCCGTCGCGTGATTTCGGCATCTACGGTGCGGCGCGCTTCGAGCTGCTGGACCAGCTGAAGGACGTGGCCAAGGGCTGGGACATCCGCTACACCCCGGACCCGAAGCCGGAAGCAGGCCTGTTCTTCCGTTCCGATCACTTCCCGTTCGCCAAGCGCGGCGTGCCGGCGCTGTCGTGGTCGGCCGGCCAGGACTGGGTGGACGGCGGCGTGGCCGCGGGCAAGAAGGCCTCGGAAGACTACACCGCCAAGCGCTACCACCAGCAGGGCGACGAATGGCAGCCGGACTGGGTGTTCGCCGGTGCTGCCCGCGACCTGGAAGTGCTGTACACCCTGGGCGACCAGCTGGCCAACTCGCGCAGCTGGCCGAACTGGAGCAAGGATGAGTCGTTCCGCGCCGTGCGTGACGCCAGCGCCGACCAGCGCAAGTAAGGGAGGGCGCCGGGTTCGCCCGGCGCCTCCCGGGTCGTGCCGGCCGCTGGCCGGCAACCTTGTGATGCTTGCGGAGGTCATGGGGAGCCGGCCAGCGGCCGGCTCTACCAGAACGGCTTCCATCCCCGCTTTCAGGCCCTTCGTCGCAGCCCGCTTGTTTGCCCGGCAGGCCGCCCTATGCTCGGCTCACCCCCTTCCTCCAAGGCGCCGCCGTGTTCGCCAGCCTCTCCCTCATCCTTCGTCACCTGCTCGCCTGGGCCGCGGCACTGTTCGTGGCCGGCATGGTCTGGAGCGGCATTTTCAGCGGCATGAACGACGGCCCCGGTTGGGTGTTCGGGCTGCTGGTGATGTTCCTGATGATCTCCGCGCTGGGCAGTGCGGTGACCCATGTGCGGCGGGTCTGGCTGGTGGCCGGCCGCCTCGATGGCGCCACCCTGTCGGGGCGCCAGCGCCGGCAGATCGAACTGCCGATGGATGCCGGCCATGCGTTCGCGGTGGTCGAGGCGGCCGTGGGCGAGCTGCCGCGGGTGGAAGAGGTGGAAAGCTCGGCAGGCAGCCTGCAGGTGCGCGCCTATGTGCGCCGCGTCGATCTGTGGAACGGCCGCCAGCCGTCGCGCTGGAACCTGCCGGCGCGGCTGGCGATCAAGCGCAACAGCGTGCTGGCCACGGTCACCCCGGGCCAGGGCACCAGCACCGTCACCCTGCTGTTCGAGCCCGATGCCGGTTGGTGGGCCGACCTGCTGGCACTGGATGAGGGCAGCAACTACGAAAATGCCGAAGCGGTTACCCGCGCGATCAGCCGGCGGGTTGCCGACCAGCGCCGCGACGAGCAGGCCGCCGCCGAACAGACCCAGGTCGAGAAGGAATTGTCGGTAGCGCGCTTGAACCTGCTGCACGCGCAGGTCGAACCGCATTTCCTCTACAACTCGCTGGCCAATGCCCAGGTGCTGACCCGCACCGACCCGGCGCGTGCCGAACAGATGCTCGGCCACCTGATCCAGTACCTGCGCAGTTCGCTGCCGCAGGTGGATGAATCGGTATCCACGCTGGGCGTGGAGCTGGAACGCACCCGCGCCTATCTGGAAATCCTGCGCATCCGCATGGGGGCACGCTTGTCGGTGGAGGTGCAGGTGCCCACTGAACTGCATGGCGTGCACCTGCCGGCGATGGCGCTGCAGACGCTGGTGGAGAACGCCATCAAGCACGGGCTGGAACCGAAGCCCGGCGGTGGCACGATCTGGATCCTGGCGCGCGGCTTCGACGACCATGTCACCGTGACCGTGGCCGACGATGGCCTTGGCTTCGGCCAGGGCACCAGCGGCACCGGCATCGGACTGAAGAACCTGCGCGAGCGCCTGCGCCTGACCTGCGGTGAGCAGGCCGGCGTGGCGATCGTCGCCAATTTCCCCAGCGGCGTCGCCGCGACCATGACCCTGCCGCAGTCGGGCAAGGAGCGCAGCCATGCCGCTTGAAGCACTGATCGCCGAAGACGAGGAACTGCTGCGGCAATCGCTGGTGGAGCAGCTGGGCCGCCTGTGGCCGGAGCTGAAGCTGGTGGCCGAGTGCGAGGACGGTGCCACGGCGCTGGAGCAGCTGGCCGAGAAGCAGCCGGACATCGCCTTCCTCGACATCCGCATGCCCGGCATCAGTGGCATCGAAGTGGCGCGCGCGCTGTCCGAACTCAGCCCGCGTACCCAGGTGGTGTTCGTGACCGCCTACGATCAGTACGCCATCGACGCCTTCGAGCAGGGCGCGATGGATTACCTGCTGAAGCCGGTCAGCGACGAGCGGCTGCTGGCGACCCGCGAGCGCATCCTGTCGCGGCTGCCATCGACGCGGCAGGACGATGCCGTGCTGGAGCGCCTGCTGCAGCGATTGGGCCCATCGCAGGCAGGCGCGGAGCGTCCGCCACTGGCCTGGATCACCGCCAGCAATGGCCGCGAGACGCAGCTGATCATGCTCGAGGACGTGGCCTACTTCCGCGCCGACAACAAGTACACCACCGTGGTCACCGCCGCTGGCGAAAGCCTGCTGCGCACGCCGTTGCGCGAGCTGCTGGAAGTGCTCGATCCACAGCATTTCCGCCAGATCCACCGCTCCACCATCGTCAACATGAAAGCGGTGGCAGCGGTGAGCCGCGACGATACCGGGCGCGGCGTGCTGCGCTTGCGCCAGCGAGCGGAAACCCTGGTGGTCAGCCAACCGTTCATGAGCCTGTTCCGCGGCATGTAACCACACCCTGGAGGCACCATGCGCCTGTTCCTGCTTGCCTGCGTCGCTGCGCTGTCACTGGGCGGCTGCGAGAAATCCAGCACCACCTCGATCACCCGTACCCAGGCCAACGGCGTGGACACGCTGTACAGCAAGGGCACCGTGGTCGAGGGTCAAGCGCGGTTCCAGTGCATCGCCAGCCGCAGCGGCCAGTGCCACTATGTGGTGCTGGACCCGGCCTGCAGCACCGATGCGGCCTGCGCCAAGCCGCCGCTGCGCCGGTTCGCGGTGGCGGTGGGCAAGACCGAAGCGATGCGCGACCTGCCCAAGGGCTTCCGCCAGTGCGTCAGCCAGGACCCGATAGAACAATGCCACCGTGAGTGATCACGGTGGCATTGTGGGTCCCCCCGCTTTCCAGAAGGGTCAGTAGGCTGGCTGCAGCGTCAGGTCGTGGTGATGCTCGTTCTCGCCCACATGGTTGAGGCGTCCGACCAGTTCGGAGTGCTGCTTCATGCGCCCGATCTCGGTCATGATGCGGATGTCCTCATGGCGCAGCTCGCGCCTGGCGGTGACCGCCTGCTTGTAGTCCAGCACTTCCGGATAGTGCTCGGCCAGGTCCAGTGCCTCGGCCACGTGCTCGACACTGTCGGCCTTGGAACTGATGCGGGCGCGGCTGTTGAAGGCCTTCATCCAGCGCTCGAAGCCGGCCGTGCGGTCGAACATGTTGGCCATGAACCAGATCACGAACAGGATCGAGATCCACGAGCCGAACACCACGACCACGCGGGTGAAGGTGATGTGGTAATCGTCGCGCCACAGGTAGTTGGTGATCAGGCCGAGGATCAGCAGCGAGGCCGCCTGCCAGCCGACGATCGAGGCAATCAGCCACTGGCACTTGGCCTGGGCCAGCACAGCCACTTCATCGCGGATCTGCTGCTCGCTGAGGCTGCGCCAGTGCGCAACCTGTTTTTCGAACGGGCTGCTGTAGAGCTCGTTGTCGCGAAGCAGTAGTCCCAAACCCTTGAACAAAGCAATCATGGCTGGCTCCTTGTGGAACGTGCGTCGATCAGCATTGGACGGTGTGGCGGGTTCAGTTCTAGCACTTCCAGCGAGCCGTGCAATGGGCGAAATGCCAAGCGCGGTAAGGGTTTTGTCTGAATGGGTGAATGTTGCTGCATTGCAGCATCGCAGTCACAGCCTGCGACAGGATGTCGCAGGGTGAAACGTGCTGCAGCCGCACATGAAACCGCGGCTGAGTACGCAGAGCGGCCATCGGCGCGGTGATCGCCCGGAATCGGGCCCGACCGCGCAACCCGGCGGGTGGATGCCGACCCCGGCCAGCCTCCGGCAACGCGGGTATGCACCGTAGACCCACGCCCTGCGAGCAGGGGCGTTACCCGGCTGACTTCAACCCACGCAACAGCATCTCCAGCGCGGCCGTCGCCTGCGCCAGGCGCGCATCGCCATCCTCGCCTTCGGCAATCCAGAACGCCGCCTCGGCCAGGCTGCCGTAGATCAACGACGCCAGCGCCTGCGCATCCACCGGCGTCGCCACGCCCTGGGCGATCAACTGTTCGATCAGGCGCTGCATTGACTGCACGCAGTGCCGCTGCGATTCCGGCGAGGCGCCGCCCAGCACCGCGCGCGCGTCGCGCAGCACGATGCGTTGGATTTCCGGCTCCAGCGCCATCTCCAGGTAGGCGCGGCAGCGCTGCACGAAGCCGTCCCAGGCGTCGTCGGCACTGTCGCTGATCGCCTGCAGGCGCCGATCGGTCTCGGCATCGAGCTGGCCGACCACCGCCGCCAGCAGGCCTTTCTTGTCGCCGAAGTGGTGATAGAGCGCACCCCGGGTCAGCCCGGCCTGCGCGGTCAGGTCATCCATCGAGGTGGCGGCATAGCCGTGCTCGCTGAACACACGGCGGGCGGTGGCCAGCAGGCTGGCGCGGGTTTCTTCCATCTCGGCGCGGGTGCGGCGGACCATCCAGAGCTCCTTACATACGCAGTGTATGATTATTTACATACGGATCGTATGAATGTAGCCTCTTATTCATACGCCCTGTATGTATTGTCGTGGCGCCCCGCGCGCCAGGCAAGCCGCCGCTCTGGAGATCCTGATGGCCACCCCTTATCGCGACCTGTTCGCTGCGCCCGGCACGGCCGGGCTTGCCCTGGCCGGGTTGCTGGCCCGCCTGCCGCTGCCGATGACCGGCATCGGCATCATCACCCTGCTGTCGCAGCTGCGCGGCAGCTATGCGCTGGCCGGTGCGGTGTCGGCCACCTTCGTGCTGACCTACGCGTTGCTGTCGCCGCAGGTGTCGCGCTGGGTCGACCGGTACGGCCAGGCACGGGTGCTGCCGTGGGCCGCCGCGGCCAGCGCGACCGGCCTGCTGTTGCTGCTGGCCTGCACCGTGATGGCGGCGCCGGACGGGATGCTGTTCGGCGCGGCGATGCTGGCCGGCTGCATGCCCAGCGTGTCGGCGATGGTGCGCGCGCGCTGGACCGCGATCCATCGCGGGCGCCCGGCGTTGCAGACCGCGTACTCGCTGGAGACGGTATTCGACGAGGTCACTTTCATCGCCGGGCCACCGCTGTCGGTGGGGCTGGCGGTGGCGGTGTGGCCGCAGGCCGGCGTGCTGGTGGCGGCCCTGCTGCTGGTGGTGGGCGTGGCTGCGCTGGTGCTGCAACGGGGCACCGAGCCGCCGCTGCAATCGCGCGAAGAAGCCGGGCTGCCTTCGCGTTCTCTGCTGCGGCAGGCGGAGATACGCCTGCTGGCGTTGCTGATGCTGGCGATGGGCGTGATTGTCGGCACCGTCGATATCACCAGCGTGGCGTTCGCCGAGCAGCGCGGGCAGCCGCTGGCAGCCAGTGCGGTGCTCTCGGCCTATGCGCTGGGCAGTTGCGCGGCCGGCCTGCTGTTCGGTGCGTTGAAGCTGCAGGTGCCCATGCCGCAGCTGTTGCTGCTGGGGGCAGCGGCGACCGCCCTGACCACGCTGCCACTGCCGTGGGCCGGCACGCTGCCAGCGCTGGCGGCGGCGGTGCTGCTGGCCGGGCTGTTCTTCGCGCCCACCATGATCGTGGCGATGTCGCTGGTCGAACAGCGCGTGCCCGCATCGCGGCTTACCGAAGGCATGACCTGGCTGCTGGCCGGATTGAACATCGGCGTTGCGCTGGGCGCGGCGCTGTCCGGGTACAGCGTCGATGCCGGTGGCGTGCGCAGCGGCTTCGTGATCGCGCTGGTGGCGGGCGCCGTGGTGCTGCTGGTCGCGCTGTCTGCCTGCCGTGCGCTGCGCAGGCCTGTTCCCTCTCTCTGCGCTGAAGGAGTCGCCCCGTGAGTGCTGCTTCGCCTGCGCATGCCGTGCCCCCTGTGCGCCATCCATGGTGGGCCGTCAGCGCGGTTGGCCTGGCCACGTTCTCGGTGGTCACCACCGAGATGCTGCCGGTCGGCCTGCTGACCCCGATTGCCGAAGCGCTCGGCGCGTCCACCGGTACCGCCGGCCTGATGATCTCGCTGCCGGCCCTGCTGGCGGCGCTGTTCGCACCGCTGGTGGTGATCGCTGCCGGTGGCATCGATCGTCGCCGCATCCTGTGTGCACTGCTCGGCCTGCTGACAGTGGCCAACATCGCCTCCGCGCTGGCGCCCAGCATCAGCTGGCTGCTGGCCGCGCGCGTACTGGTCGGGTTCTGCATGGGCGGCATCTGGGCCATCGCCGGTGGATTGGCTGCACGGCTGGTGCCCGCGCATCGCGTCGGCCTGGCCACCTCGATCATCTTCGGCGGCGTGGCCGCGGCGTCGGTGCTGGGCGTGCCGCTCGGTGCACTGATCGGCGACGCGCTGGGCTGGCGCTGTGCGTTCGCGGCGATGGCGCTGTTCAGTGCGGCGATACTGCTGCTGCAGCCTGCGGTGCTTCCCGCGTTGCCGGTGGCGAGGTCAATTCGGCCGATGCAGTTCGTGCAGCAGCTCGGCCATCGCGGCCTGCGCCAGGGCCTGTGGCTGACCCTGCTGCTGGTGGCCGGGCACTTCATCGCGTTTACCTATGTGCGTCCGCTGTTGACGCACGTATCGGGTGTGCAGGCGTCGTGGATCGGCGGACTGCTGTTTGCCTATGGCCTGGCCGGCATCGTCGGCAATTTCGTTGCCGGGCCACTGGCCGCACGCCATCCGCGCGGTACGCTGCTGGCCATCGCCTCGGGCCTGCTGCTGACGCCGCCGCTGTTGCTGTGGATGGGCGGCACGCCAGCGGGAGGCATCACGGTGCTGCTGCTGTGGGGACTGGCCTACGGCGGTGTGTCGGTCGGCCTGATGGGCTGGATGATGAAGGCGGTGCCGCAGGCGGTTGAAATTGCTACCGCGCTGTACGTGGGTGTGTTCAACATCGGCATCGCGCTGGGGGCGTGGGCCGGAGGCAGGCTGCTGGACAGCACCGGGCTGCACGCCAATCTGTGGGCTGCGGCGGTGTTGGCTGCGAGCGCTCTGCTGATGGTTGCCACTACCCGCAGGTAGATTCACACCGTGGGTGGATTCCTGCCCCGTGCCGACCAAGGTCGGCACCCACCAGAGCGAGGCCGGAAAATGAAACGGGCGCCCTGCGGCGCCCGTTCCGGTTACATCACCACACCTTGACCCGCTTGTCCGGGGCCAGGTACAGCTTCTGGCCTTCCTTCACTTCGAACGCCGGGTACCAGGCGTCGATGTTGCGCACGGTCAGTGCGCGGAACTGGCCCGGTGCATGCACGTCGGTCAGCAGCGAATTGCGCAGCGCCTGCTCGCGGCTCTTGCTGCGCCACGCCTGGGCGAAGCCGAGGAAGAAGCGCTGGTCCGGAGTGAAGCCCTCCAGGGTCTGGCCGGGCTTGCCCTGCAGTGACAGCTGGTAGGCGTCGTAGGCAGTGCCCAGGCCGGCCACGTCGGCAATGTTCTCGCCCAGGGTCAGCTTGCCGTTCACGTGCACGCCCGGGAACGGTTCGTAGCTGCTGAACTGCGCGGCCAGCGCGTCACCGGCGGCATTGAACTGCTTGAGGTCCTCGGCGGTCCACCAGTTGTGCAGCTTGCCGGTTTCATCGAACAGCGCACCGGCGTTGTCGAAGCCATGGCTGATCTCGTGGCCGATCACCGCACCGATCGCGCCGTAGTTCACGGCGTCGTCGGCCGCTCCGTCGAAGAACGGCGGCTGCAGGATGGCGGCCGGGAACACCAGGCGGTTTTCCAGCGGCACGTTCATCGCGTTGATGGTCTGCGGCAGCATCGCCCACTCGCTGTGGTCGACCGCCTTGCCAAGCTTGGCGATGTTGCGCTGGTACTCGAACAGCTCTGCGCGCTGTGCATTGCCCAGCGCGTCATCGCGGCGGATCTCCAGCCCGGTGTAGTCGCGCCACTTCTCCGGATAGCCCATGCCCACGGTCAGGCCGGCGACCTTGGCCTTGGCGTGTGCCTTGGTCTGCGGCGACATCCACGACAGTGCGTCGATGCGCTTGGCGAAGGCGGCGATGATGTTCTTCGCCATCTCGTCCGCACGTTCCTTGGTTTTGGCGTTGAAGTGCTTTTCGACGTAACGCTTGCCGATGGCTTCGCCGACCGCATGGTTGGCGTCATCCACGGCCCGCTTCCAGCGGTCGCTCTGCTGCGGCGTGCCGCTCAGCGCGGTGCCATGGAAAGCGAAACGGGCGTCGGCGAACTTCTTCGGCAGATAGGCGGCGGCGCGGTCAAGCGCGTGGAAGGCGAGGTAGTCCTTCCACGCGTCCAGCGGTTCGGTGGCCACCAGCTTTGACAGGCCGGCGACGGCCTTGGGCTGCCACACGATGAAGTCCTGCTGGTTGCCGAGTGCAGCCGCATCGAGGAAGGCGTTCCAGTCCATGCCCGGGGCCTTGGCGTTGAAGTCAGCCTGGGTCCAGGGGTTGGCGCCCTTGGTCACGTCGTTGGTTTCTTCCTGGGTGGCATGCGCCTGCGCGATCTTGGTCTCCAGCGCGAGGATACGCTGCGCCTTGCCGGCCGGGTCGGCGGCGCCGGCCAGCTGCAGCATCTGCGCGATGTAGGCCTGGTACTGCTTGCGCAGTTCGGCCATGCGGCCGCCGCCCAGGTAGAAGTCACGGTCGGGCATGCCCAGGCCGCCTTGCACCAGATAAGGGGCGGTGCGGTCCGGCTGCAGCATGTCCACCGACACCCAGAGGCCGAACAGGCGGTCGGTATAGAAGTTGGTGGCGTTGAGCAGGTCGACGTCGGCGCGCATGTCGCCGCCCAGGGCGCGGGCCAGCCCGGCCTTGTCGGCGATCGCATCGATGGCCTTCAGCTGCGGCTGCACCGGCGCGATGCCGTGCTGCTCGATGGCGGCTTCGTCCATGTAGGCGGCGTAGTAGTCGCCGATCAGCTTGTCGTCGCCGCTGGCCTGGGCGTTGCCGGCGGCGCCTTCGAGGATGGCGCGGGTGTCGGCCAGGGTCTTCTCGGCGATGACGTTGAAGCTGCCGAAGCGCGAACGGTCGGCCGGAATCTCGGTGTTCTTCACCCACGTACCGTTGGCGAAGCCGAAGAAATCGTCGCCGGCGGCGATGCTGCGGTCCATGCCGCTGGCATCGAAGCCGAAGCTGCCCAGCATCGGCTTGGCTGCGGCAGGCGCCGCATCGGCCGGCGCAGCGGTGCCGGCGGCCGGATCGGCCGGGCGGTCGCAGGCGGCCAGGGACAGGCTGGCGATGATGGCCAGTGCCAGGGTAGGACGGCGCAGCTTGGACATGGACTTCTCTTGCAGCGGAAAACCCCAAGTCTAATCCGCTCCGGCCCGCCTGGCCGTCCCGTTGTGCCGCCTGTCCTGTGCAGGATCTGGCTGAACGCGCCGATGCGATCTTCACGCCGTCATCGGGGTGGTGCATGCTGGTCCCGGGAGCCCTGCGCGGTCACGGGGAGGTGGCCATGCGGGGTTGGGTCAGGCGTCAAGAATGGCGTCCGCCGGCCGTTGAGGTCGGGGACGTGGAGGATTCGTTCGCGCATGAAGCCAGCCGACTGCACAAGGAAGATCGACCGATGCCCGCACTGAAGCGGGCGTTGGCCCGGCCACTGCGCGCCATCACCTGGGGCGGCGTGCTGCTGGGCGTGCTGCTGGTGGCGGGCCTGGCCACCATGCTGGTCAACGACCACCAGCGCCGGCTGGAGGCCGCGCAACGCCAGAGCCGCGCGTTGGCGGTGGGCAGTGAACGCCTGCTGGCGCTGGAGCTGCGCAACCTGGAGCGGGCGATGTCCGGCATCGCCGCCGATGCCGTGGAGCTGTTCCGCAGCGTGCCGGTGCAGGCACCGGCGTTGCTGGACGCTGCCATCGGTGGCGTGCTGCGGCGCCATGCCGAACTGCACAGCATCGTCGTGCTCGATAGCTACGGCCGAGCGCTGACCGCCGGCCAGGGCGACCTGCAGCTGCCGCTGTGGACCGACCCGCAGCGCCGTGGCCAGGGTAGCGCGCTGTACATCGGCCCGCCGCAGCGGGCCGGCGATGGCGGCTGGGTGGTACCGCTGGCGCTGCCGATGGCCGGCGACCGCTGGTTGCTGGCACGGCTGCGCTGTGGCGAACTGCAGCGCATCGTCGGTGGCCTCGATGTCGGCCCCAATGGACTGGTCTCGATCAGCGACGCCGACGGCTACATGCTGGCCCGCGTGCCGGACCCGCATGGCACGGTCGGCCGCCGCTACGACCTGCCGCGCCGCGACCTGCTCGGCAAGCAGGCGGTGGTCGAGCTGGGCAGCCTGCCGGGCGCGGTCGATGGCGTGCCGCGCATCATCACCATCAGTACGCTGGAACGCAGCCCGCTGGCGGTGCAGGTCGGGCTGGCCGACGAGGACGTGCTGGCGCCATGGTGGCCCTACCTGCAGGCCTCGGTGGCGATCGTGCTGGCCTACATCGCGGTATTGCTGGCGCTGCTGTATGCCGTGCGCCGCAGCACCCGCCGCCAGCAGTCGATGGCCGAGGAATTGAAAGCCGGCCATGCCGAACTGCGCCTGGCGCACCAGGTCGGGCGCGTCTGCACGTGGTACGTGGACGAGGATGCCGCACTGCTGCGCTGGTCACCGCTGGCGCGCGAGATCTTCGGCGTGCAGACCGATGCCTTGCCGGTCGCCGATTTCTTCGCGCGCGTGCACCGCGACGATGTCGCGCGCCTGCAGCAGGCCTTCGACCAGGCCTTCGCCGGTGGCGCGGTGCTCGACCAGGTGTTCCGCCTGGTGCTGCCCGGTGGCGAGGTGCGCTGGGTGGGCGCGCGCGGGCAGCGGGTGGAGGTGGACGACAGCGAGCGGCGCATGATTGGTGCGCTGACCGACCTGAGCGAACGCTACCAGGCACGCGAGCAGATGAGCGAGGTGGAACGCCGCTTCCGCCTGCTGTTCGACCGCAACCCTGCGCCGTTCTGGGTGTTCGACCCGGACACGCTGCGCTTCATCGAGGTCAACGATGCCGCGGTGCGCCAGTACGGCTACAGCCGCGATGAATTCCTGGCGATGAGCATTCTCGACATCCGCCCGCGCGAAGGTTGGGACGAGGTGAAAGGGGCCATCGCCAAGGCCCGCGTCGGCGAACTGCAGGACGCTACCGTGCGCCTGCACCGGCGCAAGGACGGCAGCGTGTTCGAAGTCCGCACGCACCTGTCCAAGCTGGACTTCGATGGCCAGCCGGCGTGCCTGGTGCTGGCCGAGGATGTCAGCGAACGGCTGGCCTACGAGCGCGACCTGGCCTACCAGGCGCGGCACAACCCGGCTACCGGCCTGCTCAACGTACGCGCGCTGACCGGACAGCTGGACGAGCAGGACGCGGGCTACACCATCGCCTTCGTGCAGTTGCGTGGCCTGCAGCTGGTGGCCGATACGCTGGGCCGCGAGATCGGCGATGCGGTGCTGCAGTCGATGGCGACGCGGCTGGGTGGGCTGGGCGCGCGCTGCGGCACGCTGGCGTTCCAGCCAGCGGAGGACTTCGTGTTCGCCATCGGTACCGGCCACGATACCCAGCGCGTGCTGGATGATCTGCTGCAGATCGTGTCGGCGCCGATGCGGGGCAAGGATTCGCTGCACCAGTTCGAGCCACGCATCGGCGTGGCCGTGCATGTGCCCGGTGACGGCTACTCCGCCGAGCAGGTGATCGGCATGGCCGCGCAGGCGGCCCATGCAGCGCGTGCGGAAGGCAACGTGGTGGTGTGGTTCGATGCGGCGGTGACCACGCGGCTGGCCGACCGCCTGCGCCTGGCCGGGCGCATCCATGCCGCCATCGACAACGAATTCCAGCTGTACTTCCAGCCGATCCGGCATGCCGGCGATGGCAGCCCGGCCGCGCTGGAGGCCCTGCTGCGCTGGCCGCAGGCCGATGGCAGCTTCATTCCGCCCAACGAGTTCATCCAGCTGTGCGAGGAGACCGGGCTGATCCTGGCGCTGGGCCGCTGGGTGATCCGCGCGGCGGCGAAGGCGCAGCGCCGGCTGGTCGAGGCCGGCTGGGGCGAGTTGCCGATCGCGGTGAATGTCTCGGCCGTGCAGTTCTTCAACAGTGACCTGGTGGCCGAGTTCACCCGCGCCCAGCAGGAGTTCGGGCTGGCCCGCGGTGCGCTGCACGTGGAGCTGACCGAGAGCAGCCTGATGCGCAAGCCGGCGCAGGCGATGCAGACCATGCAGCGCCTGCACGAGCAGGGCATCAGCGTGTCGCTGGATGACTTCGGCACCGGTTACTCCAGCATGTCCTACCTGCAGCACCTGCCGCTGGACATCCTGAAGATCGACCGCAGCTTCGTGGCGGACGTGGAAACCAACCCGCGCAATGCGTCGATCTGCCGCGCACTGCTGTCACTGGGCCACAGCATGGGGCTGACCATCATCGCCGAAGGCGTGGAGACGCCGGGGCAGCTGGACTGGCTGGCCGCGCACGGCTGCGACCAGGTGCAGGGCTACCTGCTGGGTCGGCCGGCGCCGCTGGAGCAGATCATCGATGCGCTGGATGAAGTGGCGGCCTGAGCGGCTTTCGCATCTGCCGGCCAGCGGCCGGCACGACCCGACCGGTAGTGCCGGCCGCTGGCCGGCAAACGCCAGACTCGGCTACACCCCGGCCTCCACCAGGTGGTCGATGAAGCTGCGTACCTTCGGTGCCAGGTGGCTGCGGCTGGTGTAGACCGCGAAAATACCGATCGGCGAGGCCTCCCACTCCGGCAGCACGCGCACCAGGCGGCCATCGGCCAGCGCGTCTTCCAGCAGGAAATCCGGCTGCAGGATCACGCCCATGCCGGCGATCGCCGCTTCGCGCAGCACGTCGCCGTTGTTGGCGTGCAGCAGGCTGCTTACCGCCACCTTCACTTCGCCGCCGGGCCCCTGCAGCGGCCAGTGATCGCCAGCGGCCCAGTAGCTGTAGCTCAGGCACGCGTGTGCCGCCAGATCCTGCGGGGTCTGCGGTGTGCCACGCGCCGCCAGGTACGAGGGTGCGGCACACAGGCTTACCCGCGATTGGCCCAGGCGGCGCGCGATCAGCGTCGGCCCGGGCTCGCGGGTGATGCGGATGGCCACGTCGTAGCCTTCCTCGACCATGTCCACCAGCCGGTCGGACAGGGCCAGGTCCAGCTCCACCTGCGGGAAGCGTTCGCGGTAGCTGGCCAGCAAGGGCCCGAGGCGGGCGATGCCCCAGCTGACCGGTGCGTTGATGCGCAGCGTGCCCGATGGTTCCAGCGCCTGCGCGCCGATGCTGGCTTCCAGCGCATCGAATTCGGCCAGTAGGCGCACGCACTGGGCGTAATAGGCCGCGCCGGCACTGGTCGGGCTGACCCGGCGCGTGGTGCGGTGGAGCAGGCGGGTGGACAGGCGCTTCTCCAGCGCGGCGACCTGGCGGGTCACCCCGGCGGTGGACAGGTCCAGCGCCTGCGCGGCGGCACTGAAGCCATTGCGCTCGACCACGGCCACGAACACGCGCATCGCCTCAAGGGTGTCCATTGTTGCGCCTTTTGAAATAAATACGGTCAAACGATCGTATTTATCAGTCCGTGAAGGCGCAATAACCTGTGCCTACTCCCTTCAAGGTGCTTTCCGATGCACACCACGACCGCTCCTGTTTCGCCGCTGGCCCCGTACGGCGCCACCCTGCTGCGCCTGGCCCTGGGCGTGCTGTTCCTGGTCCATGCGCTGACCAAGCTGCTGGTGTTCACCCCGGCCGGTACGGCGGCGTTCTTTGAGTCGCTGGGCCTGCCCGGCGTGCTCGGTTACCTCACCATCGGCGTCGAACTGGTGATCACTGCCGCGCTGCTGCTGGGCATCTACGCGCGCTGGGTCGGCCTGGTCGGCGTGCCGCTGCTGCTGGGCACCATCGTCACCGTGCACGGCGCCAATGGCTTCGGTTTCGCCAATGCCGGCGGCGGCTGGGAATACCCGGCGTTCTGGGCGCTGGCGCTGGTGGTGCTGTTCCTGGTCGGCGATGGCAAGTGGACCCTGCGTTCGCGCTGATCGCCGCCTGACCCTGCAACTGGAGAATTCCATGTCCCGCCTGCCTTCGTTGTACATCTCGCATGGTTCGCCGATGACTGCCCTGCATCCGGGCCAGGTCGGCGTGCGCCTGGCCGAGCTGGCGCAGGACCTGCCGACGCCGCGCGCCATCGTGATGGCCTCGGCGCACTGGCTGGGCCGGCAGCCGCTGGTCGGTGCGCATCCGCAGCCGCCTACGATCCACGACTTCGGTGGCTTCCCGCGCGCGTTGTTTGAACTGCAGTACCCGGCGCCGGGTGATCCGTCCCTGGCCGAAGAGGTGGCCGACCGCATCGCCGCCGCCGGCCTGCCGGTGGCCCTCGACCCGCAGCGCGGCCTCGATCACGGCGCGTGGGTGCCGCTGCGGCTGCTGCGCCCGCAGGCCGACATCCCGGTGGTGCCGGTGTCGATCCAGCCGCTGCTCGGCCCCGAGCACCAGTTTGCGCTGGGCCGCGCGCTGGCGCCGCTGCGCGAGCAGGGCGTGCTGCTGGTCGGCTCGGGCAGCATCACCCACAACCTGCACGACTGGGGCGACTACCAGGACGGCAAGGAAGCGCCGTACGTGCGGCCCTTCATCGAGTGGGTCGAGCAGCGCCTGGCCGCCGATGATCGCCAGGCCCTGTTCGATTACCGCCGGCAGGCGCCATTTGCCGAGCGCGCGCACCCGACCGACGAGCACCTGTTGCCGTTGTTCTTCGCGATGGGCGCGGCGGGCGAGGGCGGCTTCGGTGCCCAGCGCATCGATGCTGGTATCGATGCCGGTTTCCTGGCCATGGACCTGTACCGCTTCGACGGGGCATGAGCCAGGGCTGACGCGCGGCGGCCGCGTTGGTCGCGACTGCGGCGGCGTGTGGTAGTTTTTCCCGGGTTTCCGGCGCTGGCTCCCGAGCCTCCCCGCGCGCCGCTTCCTGGAAGAAGCATGCATACCATTGAAGTCGTCCTGGCGATGCTGGTGGCCGTTGTCGCCAGCGGCTACCTGGTTCGTGTCCTGCCGTTCTCGTTGCCGCTGCCACTGGTGCAGATCGGCTTGGGCGCGGTGATCGCCGGGGTGTTCAACCGCGGCCACGCGCTGGAGCCGGAAGTGTTCTTCCTGCTGTTCCTGCCGCCGCTGCTGTTCCTCGATGGCTGGCGCATTCCCAAGCAGGGCCTGTTCCGCGACAAGGGCGCGATCCTCGAACTGGCGTTCGGCCTGGTGGTGTTCACCGTCATCGGCGCCGGGTTCCTGATCCACTGGCTGATCCCGGTGATGCCGCTGGCGGTGTGCTTCGCGCTCGCGGCGATCGTGTCGCCCACCGATCCGGTGGCGGTCGGTGCGATCGCCTCCAAGGCGCCGATCCCCAAGCGCCTGATGCACATCCTGGAAGGCGAGTCGCTGCTCAACGATGCGTCCGGCCTGGTCTGCTTCCGCTTCGCGGTGGCGGCGGTGATGACCGGCACGTTCTCGCTGGCCACCGCCTCGCTGACCTTCGTGTGGGTGGCGGTGGCCGGCCTGGCGGTGGGCGTGGCGGTCACCCTGGGCGTATCGACCTTCCAGCGCTGGCTGTGGCGCCGCTTCGGCGAGGAGCCGGGCGCGGCAATGCTGGTCAACCTGCTGATCCCCTTCGCCGCCTACCTGCTGGCCGAAGAAATCCATGCGTCGGGCATCCTCGCCGCGGTTGCCGCCGGTATCGCGATGAGCTACGTGGAGCTGACCGGCCGCGTCTCCGGCAGCATGCGCGTGCAGCGTGCCGGGGTCTGGAACATGCTGCAGTTCAGCTTCAACGGCATCATGTTCGTGCTGCTGGGCGAGCAGCTGCCGGGCATCGTCGAGCGCGCCACCACCACCATGAACGAGAGCGGCCACCAGAGCGCATGGTGGCTGCTGGTGTACGTGGTGGTGATCAACCTGGCCCTGGTCGTGCTGCGCCTGCTGTGGGTGTGGCTGTCGCTGCGCTGGAACCTGCTGCGCGCACGGCGCCGCGGCCTGGAGCGGGGCGAGGCGCCGAACTGGCGCATCGTGGTCGCGACCTCGGTGGCCGGCGTGCGCGGTGCGATCACCCTGGCCGGTGTGCTGACCCTGCCGCTGTTCCTGCCCGATGGCAGCGCGTTCCCGGCCCGCGACCTGGTGATCTTCCTGGCCGCGTCGGTGATCCTGTTCTCGCTGCTCGGCGCCAGCATCGCGCTGCCGCAGCTGTTGAAGGGCCTGCAGCTGCCGGCCGATTCGGGCGAACGCAAGGAAGAGGACCTGGCACGCCGGCTGTCGTCGAAGGCGGCGCTGGCCGGGGTCGAACGCATGCGCCAGCAGATGGTGATGAACCAGAACACCGAGAACGTGCAGCTGTACAACGACGCCGCTTCGCGGGTGAGCCTGCTGTACCAGCGGCACCTGGAAAAGGACAGTGACGGCCCCGACGTGGACCCGGACAAGGTGCGCCGCATGGAACAGGGCTATCGCCAGCTGCGCAGCGCCGGCCTCAATGCCGAGCGCGAGGAACTGTTCCGGCTGACCCGGCGCGGGGTGATCTCCGACGAAATCTCGCGGCGCCTGATCCGCAACCTGGACCTGCTGGAATCGCGCAAGCGCGAATGACCCTGAAATGTAGAGTCGAGCCATGCTCGACTGCTCTTCTGGTGCAAAGAGCAGTCGAGCATGGCTCGACTCTACAAGATCCGGTTACTCCGGCTTCGTTTCCAGGAAATACACCTCGACCTTGCCCTTGACCTTGATGGTCATCGGGTTGCCGCGGCGGTCGCGGGCCTTGCCGGCCTGCACGCGGATCCAGCCTTCGCTGACCGAGTATTCCTCGACGTTGTCGCGCTCGACGTCGTTGAAACGCACGCCCACGCCGCGCTCCAGCGCCTGCGCATCATGGAAGGGGCTGGCCGGATTGATCGCCAGGTGGTCGGGAGGGGTATCGCTCATCGCTTCATTCACAGTGACGGCCACCACGGCCGGCTTCAGCGGCACAGGATAAACCGTAGAATGCCGGCCTGCCCCAGAGGAAGTTCCGCCATGCCCGACAACAGCGACTATTTCGACTTCGAGGAAGACATCCACGACTTCGACGAGGAGGGCTTCGAGGCGCGGGTCTGGAACCTGCTGGTGCTGATCAACCCGGGCGATGAGGAGCTGGCGCTGCAGCAGTTCAACCGCTGGCGCGAGCACCTGGCCGAGGACGGCCAGCCGCTGGAAGCAGACAGCGACTGGCTGCCGGCGCTGTTCAGCGCCATCGCCTGGCAGTCCGGCTTCGAGGTCGAGCGGGACGATCTGGAATCGTTGCAGTCGGCAGTGAACGAGCTGTCGGCGCGCTTCAACCTGCAGCTGGACTGGGGTGGCGATCTGGACGACGAGGACTTCGCCGAAGGCCTGGACGGCGTGCAGCTGATGTCCACCGCCTTCGACCGCCTGCGCGAGCACAACTACACCCTGTGGAGCGTGGATGCCGGCAGCGACGGCTTCAGCGGCGTGATGGCGCTGACCCGTGACGATGACGCGATGCTGGCGCTGTGCTCACTGCTGAACGTAGAAATCCGGCTGGGCAGCGACCCGTTCTGAGCGGGGGAGGTGGGTGCGGAGCCCGCCTATGGGTGGATGCCAACCTTGGTCGGCATGCCCTGTGCCTGAATGTGCGGACCAAGGTCCGCACCCACCACAGGAAGTGATAGCCCCACCCTGCACAGCAAGCGGTAGCCACCAACGGCTGCCTATGGCCGGTACTGCGCCCTTGCGTTGGCGATCACCGCCTTGACCAGCTCTCGGTCGGCATGCCGGGAAATGGCCCGTGCACCGAGCGCGATTGCCTGCGCGCGCAGCTCTGCAGTGACATCGTAGTGTGCGCCGCTGGCCTTGTTCTGGAAGGCCCGCGGTGGAATGCCGAGCTGCGCCGCCATCGCGTGCAGCTCGGCCAGGGTGTCGGCCATCAGGTGCGCCCAGCGCTGACCGCGCCAGGGATGCACCGCGTCATCGACGTAGACCGTCACCGCCGCGGCCGGTTCAGGCCTGCGGCTTGCTGTCGCTGTCAGCGGCCGGGGTCGCTTCGGCGGCGGCTTCTTCGGCCACTTCGCCGTCGACGGCTGCCTCTTCCTCGCCCTCGGCGGCTTCGACGCCCTCGAACTCGGCGACCAGCTTGTCCAGGTACTCGTCAGCGGTCTGGCCGGACTCTTCGGCCAGGGTGTCCAGCAGCTTCTGCAGCAGCTCGGAGTATTCCAGGCTGACCTTGCGGCCTTCCTTCTCCTGCACGTTGGCCAGGTGCTTGAGCATGGCCAGCATCGGCACCGGGTTCTCGGCGTTGCCCATGGTCTGGCCGCCGATGGCCAGCAGCCACTCGCGGCCCTGCAGGCCGATGGCGGCGACCACCTGGCCGTCTTCGCTGGTCAGCACGGCGTGGTTCTGCACCTGCTGCTGGGCGTTCAGACGGAGGAAAGGGCGCTTGCCCTGCTGCTTCTTGCGCTTGTCGCGCTTGGCCTTGGAGTTCTGGGACATGAGGTGGGGTCACCTGGAGACGGAAAGACCGCCATTGTAGCGGGTGCGCCGGGTGATGCCCCTGGTGGGTGCGGACCAAGGTCCGCACCCACAGTTTATTCTGCTTGCCCCTGCACAGATTGTTCTGCCGGCCCCTGCGCGGCCTGCACGTCCGGGTCGGCGCTGGGCGCCGACAGCCCCACCTGCGGGCCGGCCCCGGCCAGCGCGGCCGCTTCGGCCGCCTGGGTCATCACCACGATGCTGATGCGGCGGTTGATCGGGTTCTGCGGGTCGGCCTTGTCGAACAGCACCGACGAGGACAGGCCAACCACGCGGGTGATCTTGCTGTCCTCCAGGCCACCGTCAATCAGCGCGCGCCGCGCGGCGTTGGCGCGGTCGGCGCTCAGTTCCCAGTTGCCGTAGCCGCGGGCGGCCGAATAGGCGGTGATGTCGGTATGCCCGGTCAGGCTGATCCGGTTCGGCACGTGGTTCAGGTACTCGGCCAGCTCGTGCAGGATCTGCTGCGTGTACGGCTTCAGCGTGGCGCTGCCGAGATCGAACATCGGCCGGTTCTGCTTGTCCACGATCTGGATGCGCAGGCCTTCCGGGGTCAGGTCCAGCAGCAGCTGGTCCTTGAACGGCTCCAGCGCCTGGCTCCTGCTGATCGCTTCCTGCAGCTCCTTCATCAGCTGCTCGAGCTGCTGCTTGTCGCGCTGCTGCTGGTCCACCGGCTGCGGCACCGCCTCCTTCTGGTTCTGGAAGGGGTCGTTGCTGTTGCCGCGGGAGACGTCGGTGGCGCCGCCGAGCTTGATCATCGAGGTGCTGGCACCGCCCGGGCCGGCCATGCCGGGGGCGGGGGTGGCGCTCTTGCCGCTGAGCGGGCTGGGGTTGCGGAAATACTCGGAAATGGCGGCCCGTTCCGGCTTGCTGGTG
>NZ_JASJSU010000060.1:0-24258 GCF_030237045.1 Stenotrophomonas maltophilia group sp. Smal17 | reverse complement strand
CCTGCTGACCCGCGACAGCGCCGACACCCTGCGCCGTGCCCATGACAAGGGCGCCGCCGATTGGCAGGGCTCGCTCGATCTGGGGCGCAGCCAGGACACCGTGGCACTGGATGCGGACGGCTTCCACTTGCGCGGCCAGGCCTACCCGTGGCCGGGCAAGCTGAAGGACCGCACGCTGTACTACTGGGATGGCGAGGAGTTCGCGCCGATCTCGCGCTACAGCGGCTCGCTGATCAAGCTGGTGCCCACCGAGTGGGGCGCGCCCACCTTCGAGATCGACGGCATCAAGATGCTGCCGACCTCGAAGCTGTCGCCGTTCGAGGACGCACGCCGCAAGGTCGAGCTGGTCGCCCCGGCCGGCAAGGTCATCCTCGATACCTGCGGCGGCCTCGGCTACTTCGCCGCCTGCGCGCTGGAGGCCGGTGTCGGCCAGATCCGCTCGTTCGAGAAGAACGCCGACGTGATGTGGCTGCGCACGCTCAACCCGTGGTCGCCGGACCCGGACTCGGCCGCCGCCGGGGGCCGCCTGCAGTTCAGCCACGGCGACGTCTCGCAGCAGATCGAGCAGGTGGCCGGCAACAGCGTCGATGCGATCCTGCACGACCCGCCGCGCTTCGGCATTGCCGGCGAGCTGTACTCACAGGTGTTCTATGACCACCTCGCCCGCGTCATCCGCAAGGGCGGCCGCCTGTTCCACTACACCGGCGCGCCGAACAAGCTGACCAGCGGCCGAGATGTGCCGCGCGAAGTGGCCAAGCGGCTGGAAAAGGCCGGTTTCAAGGCGGAGCTGGCGCTGGACGGCGTACTGGCCGTCAAGCGCTGAGCCTCACTCCGAATCCACCTTCGCCAACGTCATCACCCACTTCGGCACCACCGGTTCCCCGGCGTAGAAGTCCTTTGGCTTCTTCTCCGCCATCGCCCAGCGGTGCAGCCAGCTGGGACCGTAGCGGCCGTTGTAGCCTTCGGCGCCACGCGCATAGGCCGGGTCACGCATCGCTTCGTCCAGCGACACGAAGCGATAGCCACGCCGCTGGGTCGCCGCCACCAGTTCGGCAAACGTGGCCGCGTTGAGCTCGTTGGCGTGCATCAGCCACACCTGCGGCAGCGCATAGCCCAGCAATGCCTGCGACTGCTGTTCGTAATAGTCCAGCTTGTTCAGCATGTACGGCACATAGCCCTTGCGCAGCTGTGCCAGCGTCGCCTCGCGCGCGGCCGAATCGGGCTGCTCGTTCATCACGTTGGCATAGGCGAACGCCCACACCCACTCGCCGTTGTCGACCGTCACCGGCGCCACGCGGTAGCCGTGCTGCTTGAAGAACGCGTCCATCTGCACGCGCTCTTCCGCAGTACGCCCGGCGCGCAGGTAGGGGTGGCGCATCCACTGTGGCACCTGCCCACGCTCGGCCAGCAGCGGCCGCAGCACCGTTTCCCCACGCAGGAAATCCTGCTGGAACGCCGCCACGCCCTTGGCGTTCAGGTCCATGTGCGAATACGTGTGGTTGCCCAGCACGTAGCCCGCGTCCAGCCAGTCGCGCAGCATCTGCACGCGCGCAGGCTGCACCTGCCCGTCCACCTCAAGCTTGTTCTCGTTGACGAAGCCCACCACCGGCACATGCGCCTGGCGCAGCTGCGCCATCAACGCGGCATGCCGCGCCTGCAGGTCTGCCGGCACGATCTCGTCCACCCGCGCCCAGGGCAGGTCATCGATGGTCACCGCAATGCGACGATCCACCTCGGCCGCCTGCACCGCCAGCGACAGCAGCAGCAACGGCAGGGCTCGCAACAACGCACGCATCAGCACTTCCTTGTCGGGGCAATGCGTGGACTGTAACGCGATCAGGTAGGCGTCCGCATACCCTTGGCCGCCGCACGCCACAGCACGATACTGGCCACCATCGCGGTCATCAGCAGCGATACCGCCATCATCGCCAGATCATCCGGGTTGCGCTGCAACGGGGCGTATTCGCGGGTGAGCACGTGCAGCACCACCTGCTGGGCCTGTGCCAACGGCACCCCGCCCTGCTCGGCCAGGTCCACCAGGCAGGCCGCCGGCGACAGCCTTGCCACGCTGCTCCACGCATCCTCGTACAGGTGCAGCGTCCACCCTGCCAACGCCAGCACGCCCACATGCAGCGCCACCAGCCCTCGGCGGAGCGTACCCAGGCGGTGCTGTTGGGGCATGGCACGCAGCGCACAGACCGTTGCCGCGCCGAGAAGCGCCAGCAGCGTGCCCACCAGCGGAATCCAGCGCAGCGGTTGCCAATCATCCAGCGCCTCGGCGCGCGCCAGCAGTTGCTCGGCCACGCGCAGGCGTGCCACCGGATCGGGACCACCGCAGCCATCCGCTACCGGTACCAGCAGCAGATCCACGCGGGAGTGGAAGCAGCTGGCCCCCAGGCCAAGCGACAGCAGCGCCACCAGCTGCAACAGAAACACCATCACCCCCGGCCCGAACAGGCGGCCGAGGCGGGAAACAGCAGAGCGCATCGATTCATCCATGACAACAACGCGCCATGCTATCCAGCCGCACCACCGCTGTCGGCTGGCAGATACGACAACAGCTGGCGCCTATCGGTAGGATGTCGATTGAAGTAGATGCATATGTGAGGACGTGCACAGGATGGTGACGTTGTACCTGGTGGTGCGAACACTGCTGCCACTGCTGGCATTCGCACTGGCGGCGTGGGGAGTGTCGCGCCTGATCAAGGCACGCGTTGCCCGCCTGCCGCCGGTTCCGCTGAACCTGCCTGCGCACAGCAGCAGCCCGCGCAAGAAGGACCGACGGCTGTACGCACGTGCACTGCGTCGCCGGCCCAGCCTGCGCACCGCAACCCGCCCCGCCAGCGCACCGCGCAGCTGGCATCTGCTGGGCGTGATGGTGGCGATCGCTGCGCTGGCGGCCACGGTGCTGGCCATGCCCGACGGCGCACGCTTCCAGGTGATGGTCGAGAGCGTGCGTGGCTACCCGGTCACGCTGGCTGAAGTCCGCGTCCCGGCGGCGGCACAGGCCGTAGTGCTGCAGCGATGGCGACCCTCGCTTGCGCCGCTGGCGCGCCCGGTAACGATGCGCTATCCGATCGGCCGCTTCGGCGGCGACCATGAAGCGCGCGCATGGCTTCCGGTGCAGATCCGCCACCTTGACGATCGATTGCAGGTGGCCCTGCCCATCGCCGTGGATGCGGTGGCATTGCAGGCCGAGCTGGCACAGTTGGCGGGGCTTGCGACCGGGGCGGTTTCGGTGCGCCAGGCGCAGGTAGCGCCTTGGATGGACGCGGGCTGGGAACCGCTGGGCGACCCGTAGAGCCGAGCCCGCGCTCGGCTGCCAGGCTTACACCTCGCGCGGCAGCTTGGCGGCCCACATATTGTCGACCAGATTCGGGTACGGGCGCCCGTTCTCCTCCGCCCGCTGCCGCGCCGCCTCTTTCTGGGCAGGCGACAGCGGCTGGGATTTCTGGCCCTTGGAGTTGGGCTTCTTCCACGGCGGGGTTTCAGTCTTGCGCATGGCGCCAGCTTACTTCTTCAGGAAGTTCAGCAGCGCCAGATTGAAGTGATCGGCATGGCTGGTGTTGCAGCCGTGCGGCGCGCCTTCCAGGATCACCACCTCGCTGCCCGCTATCGCCTGGTGCGTGCGCTCCCCCGAGCCTTCAAACGGCACGATGGCATCGCTGTCGCCGTGCAGGATCAACGTCGGTACGGTGATCTTCTTCAGGTCGTCGCGGAAGTCGGTGGTGGCAAAGGACTGCATGCAGCCCAACGCGGCCGTCTGATCGGACTGGTGGCACAGCGCGATCGCCGCCTGGCGCTGCTCCTCCGTCACCATCAGCTTTCCATCGGCACTGAAGAAGTCGCGGGTGAAGCCATCGAAGAAGCTCTCGCGGTCCTTCTCCAGCCCGCTGCGCATCTCATCGGCCTTGTCCTGGGTCAGCGGGCCGTCCGGGTTGTCGTCACTCTTCAGCAGGTAGGGCGGCACGGCGGCGGCGAACACTACGCTGTGCAAGCGGTCCTCGCCGTGGTTGGCCACATAGCGCGCCACCTCGCCACCGCCCATCGAGAAGCCGACCAGCGTCACGTCGCGCAGATCGCGTTCTTCGATCAGCGCGGCCAGGTCCGCCGCCAGCGTGTCGTAGTCGTAGCCGTCGGCGGGCTTCTCGGAGCGGCCGAAGCCGCGACGGTCATAACTGATCACCCGGTACTGAGCATCGCGCAGGATCGACACCTGCGTCTTCCAGGCATCGGCCGAGAGCGGCCAGCCGTGGATCAGGATGACCGGGCGGCCATCGCCGCCGGTGTCTTCAACGTGCAGGCGGATGCGGGAGGCAGGCATGGGGGCTCCTGTGGAAGGGAAGAGTTGCAGGCTAGAACCCCGCCCCTATGCCGCCCGTGAGGGAATCGCGGCGCGCTGTGACGTGGCGTGCACAGGCTGAAGGGACGCCCGCACCGCCAGATTCCCGCTTCATCACCTCCAGCGCCGGTTTCGTCGCAGCACGGCGGCAGGGTGCGGTGGACCGTGCCAGCCTGCGCGGACCACTTCCGGGAGATTCGCCATGCTGCTGTTCACCCTGCCCCTGCTGGCCGCCGGCCTCACCGCTGCCCCAACCGCGCCCGACAGCCTGCGCGAACAGATCCGCCAGGCCGATACGCAGCTGTTCGCCGCCGCGTTCGACGACTGCGACGCCGACAAGGCCGCGTCGATGACCACCGAAGACATGGAGTTCTTCCATGACAAGGCCGGCAAGTCCGCCAGCAACCGCGACGACTTCCGCCGCAGCGTGGCCGCGCTGTGCGAGAGCAACCGCGCCAACCACACGCATCTGCGGCGCGAACTGGTGGAGAGCTCGCTGCAGGTCTTTCCGCTGCACGACGAACGGGCGCTGGAGATCGGCGACCACCGCTTCCACGAGCGCGATGCGAAGGGTGTGGAGCGTTGGACCGGCCAGGCGCGCTTCATCCAGGTCTGGCGGCGGGTGGATGGGCAGTGGCAGGTGGAACGGGTGATCAGCTATGACCATCGGCCGGCGGATTGATCGGCACGGCGTAATGTAGAGCCAAGCCCACGCTCGGCTGTGGTTCGGTGGATGGGAAAGTCATCGAGTTGATTTTCGAAGAGTCT
Organism: Stenotrophomonas maltophilia group sp. Smal17; assembly: GCF_030237045.1. Classification (NCBI taxonomy): domain Bacteria; kingdom Pseudomonadati; phylum Pseudomonadota; class Gammaproteobacteria; order Lysobacterales; family Lysobacteraceae; genus Stenotrophomonas; species Stenotrophomonas maltophilia group sp. Smal17. Next base: position 19,148 of record NZ_JASJSU010000060.1, on the reverse strand, counting down.
CGGGCGCAGCATCCACCTTCGGCACGCCAATGGCTGGTGCTGGACAGGCCACGCCGGAGGATTTTTGATTCTTGGGTTCCGTACCCGGGCCCTCCCAGTAGTGAACATCTATTGATACGTCACCTCCGGGCACACGACGAGCTATGGAGTACACGCCGTTGGCATGCATCAAGAATCGCTCATTTTCAGGAATTCCTGGATAGCGACTGGCAGCCTGGTAGTCACCGACGTACGCGACCCATCTTGCAAAGCGCTCGACCTCAAACTGCCAGCTTTCGGCGTACTGAAGCGCACCATTAAGTACCAGGAACAGGGTCAGCATTCCAACGAATCGCGCCCCTCCAAGCGCTGCCATCCGCTTAAGGGATTCCGTGCGCCCGCTGCCTTTCCAGGGAGAAAGAGCGGGGATAATGGCCTGCGCGAACATCGCCAACAGGAAATATATCTGTAAGCCAATCGCAGCGATGCCAGCAGCAAAGGCCACAAGCCACACCCATACAAATGGATAGAGCGGCAATACAAGCGCGCTGCTTGCCAGTGCGAAGTCCTGCCCTGGAAGTCCTGTTGCAGCTGTCATTACATTGCGAGCAATGATGGCAACAAGCAGCAGTACTCCCAGGTGAAACAGGATAGCCGCGCGTCGAACTGCGGGATGACGTCGTGCTCTTTGGAAAAGAGGCGTGAGTCGGGCAATGACGCCTAGCGCCATGCACGAGCATGACAAGGCGAGAATCCCAGTAGACCAGCCAGTGTTCTTGGTGAGAAGCAAGACCAAGAACCACACGGTCATCGGCACCAAGCCCACCAAGTACAGCTTTACCTCGGTGCTCAGGCTCTTGAACTTTTCAACCCAACAGCGAATATCGATCATTCTTCTTGTTACGCAGAGAAGCGAGCTCTACTTTGCTGCATAGTCAAGGGAAAGGCCACTGGAGCGAGCATGTCTCTCCAGCGACCTTCCCGAGCAGCAATTACAACTGAATCCGCGCCACGCTCTCGTCAGCCCCCTTGTCGTCCTTCTCGCCGTTCTTGATGCTCACGAACAACACGTTGTTCTTCGCATCCAGCGCCAGGCTGTTCGGGTGGGTCGGCACCTTGTAGGTGGCCACCTTCTGGTAGCTGTCACTGTTGTACGCCGTCACCGTACCCGCTTCGCGGTTGGTCACGTACAGGCGCTTGCGCGGTGCATCCAGCAGGATGCCCAGCGGGCCGGCATCGGTCGGGATGCTGGCCAGCTCCTTGCCGGTGCTGCGGTCCAGCACCAGCACGCGCTGGCCCGGGTGCTTGCTGACCAGGCCGCTGCTCTTGGCCTGGTAGCCACGCAGGAATTCCGAGCCCTGGTCGGTCACGAACAGGCGCTTGCCGGACGGGTCCAGCGCGATGTTCATGGGCTGCTCGGCGGCGATCTTGTGCTGGGCCACCACCTTGTTCGAATCGGTGCCCACCACCACCAGGTCGGCCAGCAGGTTGCTGGTGTAGACGCGCTTGTTGGCCGCATCCAGCGCCAGGCCCGGCGCCTTGGCGTTGCCCAGGCCGTCGATGGTGTTGATCACCTTCAGCGTGGTGGTATCGATCACGAACAGCACGCTGCTCACGTCCGGCTGGCTGCTGTGGCCGGTCACGTACAGGCGGTTGCCGGCGCTGTCCACCACCAGCTCGCGCAGGTCGTGGGTGTAGGCGGCCTTGCCGTCCTTGCCGGTCTTCTTTTCCATCAGCTGGATGGTGCCGATGGCCTTGTTCTGTGCGGTATCGACCACGGTCACCGACAGGTCCACGGTGTTGCCCACGTACAGGCGGTTGTGGGCGTCATCCAGCACCACGCCGAACGCCTTGCGCTCCAGCGGGATGCGGGTTTCCACGGCCAGCGTGGCCGGGTTCAGGCGCAGCACCTGGGCCGGGCCGGCGTCATCGCCGAAGCCACCGGACGAGGCGACGAACACGGCGTTCTGTTTCGGGCTGTAGGCCAGTTCGTACAGGCCCTTGGCCACGGCCTGGCGCTGCACGGCGGTGCTGGCACTGGCGGCGGGGGCGTTATCGGCGAACGCGGACGGCACGCCAAGGCTGAGCGAGACGGCAAGGGCCAAGGCGGCCGAGCGGAGAGCGGAATGAGGGAACATGCGAGCATCCTTGAAAGGGCACGGGAGGGTGTCCTGGCTCGCTGGGCCGTACTGCGACGGCCCGCTCCGGCGCGGTTTGCGCGGGGTGGGCTGGCTGGGTTGCGGGGGGAATGTTAACAGGAGACAGCGAGCGGGGGTGGTCTCCGGTACTGTGCGCCCGCGCCACCCCTGCCAAACGCCCATCCGCGGCCGCGTGGTGCCAACGAGGGGGCGTTGCAGGCCCGTAAGGATGCCGAGTGGGATTCATTACCGGCGGCCCGCCCTAAAGTTCCACCCGTTGCTGCCGCCTAGCACTAGGTGCTGCAATCACTCCAAGGCGGAATGAGTCCGCCCGCATCGTCAAGGAATGGAAGACCCGATGTCCGAATTCTTCACGCAAGAACATTTCAACCTGCTGCAGTCGCTGCAAGGGAAGAAGTTCGATCAAACCGATGCCGCGCATGAGGCCGCGTACAAGAAGCTGCGCCAGGCCTACGATCTGACGCAGGACTGGGCAAACCGTATCAAGGCGGAGCGCTTCCCCAATGGTCGCGTCAGTATCCGTCGACGCCCCACCAACCAGGGCAACCACTTCGCAGGCTACAACTGGGCCAAGATCTATCCCGATGCTGCCTCGCCGCCTTCACTAGCCTACACCGTTGGCCTCAACGGCCACGATGGCTTCGTCATCAAGATCGACACGGTGAAGCTGCAAGACAACAATCCCATGCGCGAGTCCTATCTGAAGCTGCGCGGGCCGTTTCAGGGTTCACCCATTGTCAAAATTCTACCAATCGACCAAGGGCTGTCGCTTGGCATGGATGATCTGGTGGCGTGGAGTTTGAACGCTATCACCGAGTTCGGGCTGAGCTATGACGAAGTTGCAGAGCGCATTGGTCAGCCCGACGAAGTTGAGCCGGATGCCGTGCTGAAACACTTCGATATCAACGAAGACTTCCGCACCATGCGCAAGGGTTGGAACACAGAAGAGACAGAGCAATTCTGCAGACTGGCTCGGCTGGTGCATTACTCGGGAATGGACTGGTGGTTCGCAGGTACCCACACCCATCTGCGCTTTGGCCGGAAGAACGCTGGCAGCGCGCGTGCCGTTTCGGTGGTTGGGCTGGTGACGGGTTCCCTCGCCTGCCGGGTCACCTGGCGACCTGAGTTGCCGAGCATTTCCAAGTTCGTTCGCAAGGCCATCTCTGAGAAGATGGTCGACAACATCGCGGCCGCGCTGGAGGCCGATGATGAAGCCTTGCAGGAGCTGATTCGAACCGACGAAGAGCGCGAGGGCTTCTGGCCGGCGCAGGCCAGCGATGACTCGTCGGCCACGTTTGACCTGTCGGAGGCAGACGAGAGCGATGAGGGACTGCCAGCGGTGCAGAGCGAAGTTGCGGAGATGCTTGCGTTCAATCGTATCTACTTCGGTCCGCCAGGAACCGGCAAGACATACCAACTAAAGTTCCTGTTGGATGATCAGTTCACAGCCGATGAGGACGACAAATCCGTTACAGAAGGCGAAACCAAGCGCTATAGCTTTGTTACCTTCCACCAGTCCTACGGCTACGAAGACTTCATCGAAGGGCTGCGCCCGGTCATCGAGAAAAGCGCGCAGGGACAGGTGCGCTATGAAGTTCGTCCGGGTGTGTTCCTGAAGCTCTGCTCGCGGGCTCGGAAGTATCCCGATGAAATGTTCGCCATCGTCATTGACGAGATCAATCGCGGCAACATCAGTAAGATTTTCGGCGAACTGATCACGTTGATTGAACTGGACAAGCGAACCGATATGAAGAACTGCCATTCGGTCACACTGCCCTACTCTCAGCGGCTGTTCTCCGTTCCGCGCAATGTCAGCATCATCGGCACCATGAACACCGCGGACCGATCCCTGGCATCTCTGGATACCGCCCTTCGCCGCCGATTCGAGTTTGAGGAGGTTCTGCCCGACTCGAGGGACGAGCAAGGGGCGCCTTTGGCAGGTCTACGCGTCAACAGGGATGAAGTCTCCATCAATATCCCAAAGCTGCTCACCGCAATGAACCAACGCATTGAAGCACTTTACGATCGCGAGCATCTGATCGGTCATGCCTACTTCATGCCGCTGAAGAGTATCAAGGAAGACAGCGAGCGCATGACCGCACTGACCGCGCTGTTCGAGAAGCAGATCCTCCCTTTGCTGGAAGAGTACTTCTACGATGACTGGCAGAAAATTCGGTTGGTGCTTGGCGACAACCAGAAGCATTCAAGCCTGCAATTTGTGCAGGAGGCCACCAACGATGACGAGGCGCTGGAGCGACTGTTTGGTGCCAATGCTGCGGACGAGGGTCATGGTGCACGGCCGCGTTTCAATCGCAATCCTGATGCTCTGAGCAAGCCAGATGCCTACGTGGCCATCTACAGCACGCTGCTGGGCAACGAGTGAGCACGGCGGCCACGCTCACCCTGCACGAGTACGACGTACTCGTACCGGCATCATCGGGCACCGCGCCCGGTGGTGCGCGCGTCGTGCCCGATGGCGTTTACCGGTGGCTGGAACGGCAGTCGTTGGAGCTGATCGACGGCAAGTTGTCCCCATGGGTTCGCCGTTGCCGCCGGGGTATTCAGGTCACCAGCCACGTGGGCGTGGTTACCGCGCCAGGCGGCCTGCAGATCGAGATCCTGCCCAAGGTGGGCAAGGCGCTGGACGCCGGTGCCGGCGAGGCACGTGGCCTGCTGCTGAGGATGCTGCGTTGCCTGCAGCAGTTCTCACACCTTCGGTTCGGCAATGCGCAACTTGCCGCCGACAGCATGCCGCTGCTGGAGGTGTTCGTTGCCGAGTTCCTGCGTACGGTGGTGGCAGTGACCCGCAGCGGGCTTCGCGGCCAGTACCAGACACATGAGGATGATCTGCCTGCGCTGCGCGGCAGGCTGCTCGTGGCCCAGCATCTGCGCCGCAATCTGGTGCGTGCCGATCGCTTCCACACCGCCCACGATGAGTTCAGCATCGAAAGGCCGGAGAACCGGCTGATCCACACGGCATTGCGAAAGGTGCTTGCCGCGACTCGCTTGACCCACCATCAGCGGCTGGCACGGGAGCTGTTGGCATTCTTCGCCGAGGTGCCGCTCAGCCACAATCCGGACCAGGACATGCAACGGGTTCAGCTGGACCGCAACATGCGCAGCTATCGAGAAGCGCTGGATTGGACGCGTTTGATCCTGCAAGGGCTGTCGCCTACTTCGTCGGTAGGCACGCAGCAGGCGCCTTCGCTGTTGTTCCCGATGGAACGGTTGTTCGAGGCGTACGTGGCCAGGCACTTCCAGAAGCAGCTACCGGCGCATCTTGCGCTGGATACCCAAGTCAGGCGGCATCACCTGGTGCATCACGGAGGTGCAAAGTGGTTCCAGCTCCGGCCGGACATGGTGGTGAGCCATCAGAAGACAGACGTACTGGTGCTGGACACCAAGTGGAAGTTGCTGGATGCCGGACAGGCCAATGGCACCCACAAATACGGCTTACAGCAGGATGATTTCTACCAGCTGCACGCCTATGGACGCAGCTATCTGGGCGGACAGGGCATGGTTGCACTGGTCTACCCCCGCACCGACAAGCTGGATCAGCCGCTACCGGTGTTCGACTTTCCGGGGAGCGAAGGGCTGCAATTGTGGGTGCTACCATTCTGCCTGAGGCGGGCCGAAGTGCTGCTTCCGGAGGGCTGGGAATGGCCGCAGGACAGCTTGGCTGGTTGAATCCAGCGTCTTGAGACGAAGACAGGTCATCCTCTCCACCCAACTGGAGGATGACCATGACCCGAATCGATGCCGCATGGCTGGAAGCGTTCGACAAGGAACTGCTGTGTCTGTTCGCCATCGACCACAACGATGCCGGCATGGATGAGTTCCTGCTGGGCTGCTACGCAGACCTTCCGCCGCGCGAGGCGGCGCTTGCCTTTGGCAGCGACTATGACCTGGAGCGCGACGATGCGCTATGGCCACGGCCCGGCGTGCCTGTGTGAACTGTGTTCCACGGTATTCGGGGCAAGCGATGCCAGAGGATGGCCGCTATGCTGGTCGCGCACTGGAATGGAAACCACGCATGCCCCGTTTGAACGCCGCCCTGGCACTGACCTTCGTTCTGATGCTGCTGGGCGCTTTGCCTGCCATGGCAATGGATACAGACCTCCGTATTTTCACGGAGGTGTTTGTAGAGGCCGGGGACAACCCCACCTTCAAGGTGCAGCAGGTGCCTGCGGTGGTGTATTCAACGCCACCGGTCACGACGGCCGACACGTTGCCGCAGTTTCCCCTGCAGGTGCTGTTGGTGGCTCAGCTGGATGAGCTGGGCCACGTGTCCAACGTGATGGTGGCGCGGTCCAGCGGGCGGCGGGAGTTTGATCGTGCAGCGCTTGATGCGGTGGATGAGTGGCGCTTCGATCCGGTCGTGGTTGAGGGCGTCGCGAAGCACGCGCGGGTTCGGGTCCGTTTGATGTTCACCCCGGAGACCGAGGCGCCTGCCCCCTAGACTGCTGGTCCAGCCTGTCGCAAGTGACCCTACTCCAGTGCCCTGGCTGGGGGCCTCCCTGCGGTTGGGGCCAATAGCGCCAAGCCCTTCAAGACCATTGCAGCGCAATCGTTTGCTGCCTTAACACCGTGTGCGACAATGCCGAAAGCGTCAGGATTGGCAATCGCCGGTTCTGCAGTTTCTTGGCATTTGGCAGCTGTGCGGGTATCTCTTGGCGTGCCACCGAAAAAGGGTGGCGCGGGTTCGAAAGCCCGTTCAGTAACCATGTGTTTTGCGCTTGCCAGCCGGCGTCACCTTGCGTGGCGCCGGTTGGCAATCCGTTCGCGTTCAATGGCGGGCGGTGCGTGGGGGTCTTCGGACCCACCGGCTTGGTTACTGTCCGGCTTTCGAACCACGCATCGTCCGCCACCTTTATCGGTGGCGCTGCTGTCTGTCTTGTACGGAGCATTGCCATGAGCGCAACGAAACTACCCGGTGTGAACACCCGCCGCGATCCGGCCAACGCCGATCACGAGAAAGACCCCTCGCCCTATCCCCTTGGATTTGTCGCCACGCTGCATCGCATTGGTGCGGGCGCCGCTGCCGATGGGCAGCCCTGGCCCGAGCGCAACCTGAGCCTCGGGCGCAGCATGCAGATGGCTGATGCGGATTGCGCGCTGGGCGGCCTGCGCGTGGTGGCAGAGCTGATGCTGGCAGCGGAGCGCACGCGGCAGAACGGCACCGACGAAGAGTACGTGGGGGACCGGGTGATGGAAGGGTTGAAGATGGCGTGTGTGGCGTTGACGGTGATGGCTACTGAGCGGGTTCAGGGTCAAAAGTAGAGCCCTAGACTTGAACCTCAAGCGTCAGGTTGTGGACTGTCCTCGCACCTCATTCTCTGCCCATCTCTGATCTGCAGGACTTCCAATGAAGTCTATGAGGTACTCCCTTGTTCTCGTGGTAGCGCTGATAGGTGCAGCACTTGCCAACCTCCACCTGCCCATTGTCGGGCTGGAGCTAGAGACCTACCAGAAGGTGTCCGCTGCTGAGTTTGCAGCAATGCATAGAGAAGCTCTACATCTAGCAACCGAAGACGCAGCGGTAGGTGCCGGGCGCTTTGAAGCCCAGTACTTCGAGCTCACTTGCCGGGGTGAGCCCGCTTTGCTGGTGGACAACTCGTCATCACAGTTGCTCGTCCTAGGCTTCATAGACCAGGCCAGTGAGGCGCCTTGCATTCAACCTCTACTTCAGCGCTGGAGTAGCCGACTACTTCCGGCCGACTAGGTCTTTGGACTCCGCATACGAGGCGTACCAACGGGCATGAACGGGCTGCGGTATGTGCTGACACGCTACGCCTCCCCTGCGCTAAGCCATTAGCGGCTCACCGTGTCGTTTACGGCATACTTTCCCCAGGACGCCACGTGCGGTCGCGGACAGGGGAAGGCTGTGAGTAGGTGGACTGATGACGAGTTGGCTGCTGCCGTTGAGGCATATCGCCAAATGGAGGCCCGTCTCGCGAATGGATCAGCCCTTGAGAAGACAAGGGTCTATCGTGAACTGGCGGCCCGCCACGGACGAACGTCCAAGGCGTGGGAATACCGCATGCAGAACATTTCCCATGTTCTAGATCAGGCGGGCAAGCCATGGCTACCCGGGCTTCTTCCAGCATCGAACGTGGGCGCAAAGGTTGAGCCGAAACTTGCCAAGCTCCTCGGGCTTTCTGGTGAGACGCTCACGTCGGTCTCTGGTCCTACAAGGGGACTGTTGGAGCAGGAGGCCAAAGCGGCGGAGGCATCTGGCAATTTCTCCCCAGCAGACGAGGTGGACGAGAGGCAGCGTGTGCTGGCAGCTATCGTTCGGCGCCGCGGGCAGCCTGCCTTTCGTAAGGCACTGTTGGATGCATACGGCGGCCGCTGCGCTATGACGGGATGCAATGTGGTCGATGCGCTTGAGGCGGCCCACATCCGACCCTATTCCGGCCAGTCGAGTAGCGTGGTCAGCAACGGCCTGCTGCTGCGAGCAGACGTTCATACGCTTTTTGATCTCTACCTTATCGCCGTAGACCCGGTGTCCTTGCGAGTGTCTCTGGCGCCTGCATTGCACCAGTCAAGCTATAGCGACCTTGTCGGCAAGGAACTGACGTCCCCAGTATCAGCAGCGCTTTCGGCCAGCCCTGATTCGCTAGCTTGGCACCGGTCGCAGTGTGCCTGGGCGTAGAGCTCCCCCGCTTGGTTGTCTCAGCTCCTGAGACAACAGATGGAGATCCTTTACTTCCTGATTTCGCTTGCCTCTCTTGATGTATAGATCAATAATTGGGGCGCCTCGAATACGGAAGCTGGGCGTGACCACCCTCCAAGAACTAGGCTGTCAGGTAGCTGCCAGGCGTAAGCAGCTCGGCTTGAAGCAGATTGACGTAGCGAAGACCAGCGGCGTGACTGCTGAACTGCTTTCCCGATTCGAAAGGGGTCACCTTTCTGAACTCGGCAGCAGGAAGCTGATTGCAGTGTTGTCGGCTTTGGGTATGGAAATCTCACTCAGCACGACGCCATCCTTCATTTCGGAAGAAGGATGATCGCGTCCAAATCTATGTGGACCATTGGTCCAATCAAGCAAAATTCACTGGAGTACTGGAATGAGATCGGTTGAGCTTTTCGCAGGAGCCGGCGGTTTGGCCATGGGATGCGAAATTGCCGGTTTCGAGCATTTGGCTGTGGTCGAATGGGACAAATGGGCATGTGATACGGTCCGCGAGAATCAACGGCGCGACTACCCCCTTGTTCGTGGCTGGACCCTCCACGAAGGTGATGTCCGCTCGTTCGACTGGTCTTCCATCCCGCAGGACATTGAGCTTCTGGCTGGCGGCCCACCCTGCCAGCCATTCTCCATTGGCGGCAAGCACAAGGCGCATGAAGACGGACGGGATATGTTCCCGGCGACTGTCGAGATCATCAGGCAACTGCGGCCGAAGGCCTTCATTGTTGAGAACGTGAAGGGTCTAACTCGCGCCAAGTTCGCGAACTACTTCCATTACATCCAACTGCAGTTGGAGTTCCCGGATGTCCCTCCCCGCAAGGACGAGGACTGGTCAGATCACCTCGCCCGCCTTCAGGTCGAGAAGACATCGGGCAAGCGGAAGGGCAAGGGCCACACTTACAATGTCATCCCTACGCTGGTAAATGCTGCGAACTTCGGTGTACCGCAGAAGCGTGAGCGTGTGTTCTTGGTCGGCTTCAGAGACGATCTTGGCGTGGAATGGTCATTCCCGCATGAAACCCATAGCTACGATGCTCTTCTGCATGACCAATGGGTGACCGGGGTCTACTGGAAGCGTCACGGCATACGTCAGCCCAAAATGCCTGCGAAGCTCGCCGCGCGCGTTGCCAAGTTGCAGCAGTTCCGTACGATGCTGCCGACACAGGCATGGCGAACGGTTCGAGACGCACTACAGGGGCTTCCAGATCCGGAAGGTCGCGAAGCAAAGAAGTTCGCGAACCACATCTATCAGGCAGGTGCGCGCTCCTACCCCGGGCATACCGGTAGCCCCCTCGATCTGCCTGCAAAGACCCTCAAGGCCGGCGGCCATGGCGTGCCAGGCGGAGAGAACATGCTGGTGAAGGATGACGGCTCGGTACGCTATTTCACCATTCGAGAGAGCGCTCGAATCCAGACGTTCCCCGACGGATTCCAGTTCCATGGCAGTTGGTCGGAAACCATGCGGCAGCTTGGGAATGCAGTGCCTGTGTTGCTGGGGCAGCGGGTGGCGGCAAGTGTTGCGGAGCAACTCGCGATTGCGGGACTGTCGCAAATCGCCAAGAATGAAGCAAATACCAAAAGAAAGCGCGCATGACGGCCAAAGTAATTCCATTCAATCCACTGGATAAGAAGAACCTTGGCGCAAGCGTTGCCGAGGCATTGCTTACGAAGGAAGTGCATCCACTCGGTCAGCTTCCCCAGTTTGATGGCGCAGGCATTTATGCCATCTACTACACAGGCGACTTCGAAGCTTACGAGCAAATAGCTCGGCTCAACAACGATGGGAAGTTCATGCTACCCATCTACGTGGGGAAAGCTGTTCCAGCCGGCGCTCGTATGGGGGCAGGCACCGACGTTCCGCCTGGCAAGGTCCTCTTCAAGAGACTTAAGGAGCACGCGGACAGCATCAAGGCTGCGACGAACCTGAACATCGAGGACTTTTTCTGCCGGTTCCTGGTCGTCGACGACATCTGGATCCCGCTCGGAGAGTCACTGATCATCTCCCGTTTCACGCCTGTGTGGAACTCTCTGATTGATGGATTTGGAAACCACAATCCTGGAAAGGGACGACACGCGGGCATGAGACCTCGCTGGGATGTACTCCATCCTGGTCGAGAGTGGGCCCAGCGGCTAGCAGAGCGCCCTGAAACACAGCTGAGAGTCGCGGAGGATGCGGCGACCTATCTTCGTGTTCTTCCCGCATGCATCTCAGATCGCTTCGTTGAGGCAGACGGCGCCTGAGCTATCGACATGTTTGCTCTGCGTTCCGCCTCAACCAGATCTTCCGACCTGTCCTGTAAAGCGGGAAATTCACTAGTTGCTTCGATCCGTCGCGCAGGGCTCCGTTTCAAGCGATAGACTGAGGCCGAATTAATTTTGCCGAGAATGGGGAGTCGCCTGTCGATTGACCCTTTGAGCGGGACGACTATCGGGAACGATGTAAGGTGGGTGTAAATGTTTCATCTCCACCTGGAGTGTTCAACCCAAGGAGGACCGAGCTCCAGAGAATTCGCGCCCTTGGAGTAACTTCGACCCTGTTCTTCAGGTCCTTGCTACTTCATCGAATGCAACTGCGAATTCTCGGATAGCCAGTAGAGTTATTTGCGCGCTCTCAGATGTGAATAGCGGCGACCAGATCACCGCCCCTGTACGACCACTTACAAAAGGAAATGTAATGACACCGTACCTCAATCTGAATGGAGACTCTAATATTGTCTCCTACCAAGCATCCGCCACGTCTATCCATGTAGTGTTTGCCAGTGGGACGTGGAGAAACTATCTATATGACGACACAAGGCCTGGCTTAGCCATCGTTAACCAAATGAAGGCTCTTGCAACTCAAGGGCATGGACTTAACTCGTTCATATCAAAGTCCGTAAGGACCAATTACGCACAGAAGTGGTGAGTAAATACCCGCAGAGTAGGCCGAAGTGGGGCGATTCGATCGCTCCACTTCTTATGACCTCGTAAGACCCACCGTTCCCTGCTCAGGTTATGCGGTGAACGCTGCGGCCCAGGCCACATCAGGCGGCATCATCTTCAATACATGCCGAGGGTGCTGGGATAATGACCCGCTCATTTCCTGCCAATCCAGCCATAGTGCGGCGGTAACCGAACGAAAGCTCATTCAGGATTATCTTCTCGATCAATCCAACCAGCTCGGGTTTGATCTTAGCTGCGACCTTAGTTGGTCTGTGGTTCGTTATCCGGCGCACAACGAACCAGAAGCAAAATTCGTCAACAGCACTGCGACTCCTTCACCCTTCAAGCCCTGCTGGATCGATCGCATCAGCCCTCATTCTTCCCCAGCTGGGACGTCAGACTTTCCGGACGAGGATCTCCAGTCGCGCTTTGACATAGACCTCCTGCAATCCCTTCAGTTACCGCTTGGACCACTTGCGTAAGTCCTCCGGCTTGGCCTGAAGGGCACTCTCAATGCCGCACCTGCGAGCTTTGGCCCAGCTCTTGACCTCGGCCGGGCTTGGGCCGAATTGGCGCCTAACAGCGGCTGTTATTGCCCGAGAACTATTTAACTCCGGTTGCCCTAATCAACTCACTTAGGGGCAACACGACGCCAACATGCCACTCAGCCCGCAGTATCTTCGCCGCTCCAACCTCGACAAACTTAGGCCGAGTTGTACCCTTCGGCGGGAAACGGGGACGATAGGCAGCAACGCCAAAAATTCTTGGATCCAGCTGCCACTTTTTCACTGAGTTAATAATATCGAACAGATACTCAACGAAGTGAATACCTCTAGAAATTTGCGCCTGAGCGTCACCTGGACTTTCAGAATTTTTGCATTCTACTACAAACACGAGAGGACGCCCTTCCTCAGACAGGCACACCACAGTCAAATCATTTCTAGTATTGAATCCCGGCCCCAGGATGGCGAAAGGCTCCTCACCCTTCACATCCAGAGAGAAAGCGACATGCTTGGCATTCGAAGAAATCTCGAACTTGCTTTTAGTATTGTCATGATGCTCCTCATAATGAGTAATTTTACCGCGATCGGATTTGACAATAAAATCGCTGCAAATTGATTGCGCGACGGCGTCAAAGAACGTCGTTGCGGAAACCATCAGACCTTCTCACCGCTGACGTCGACAGCCTTCGCATCAGAGAACGGATTAATACATTCAGATACAGCAAAATAAATCGAAGAATTGCTTTCATTCAAGGAATTGATAGATCGATCCAGGCCAACAACCTCTATACCAAATCCAGCGCTCACTTCACTGCGCTCAACGCCATTATCGGAGAATGCATAGGCCGCCACTAGATCCGGCGACATCCGCTCCGCACCATCTTGGTTGTACCCAAACTTTTTCTCCAGCGATCTGCGCTCCGGGAAGTCTTGCGACAGCATTATCATATTACTTATTTCTCGGACAATATAATCCGAATGCGTGCTAATAACCACTCGCATGCCAATATTTACAAGCCTCACCAGAAGCCTCGCAACGAGCCTTTGATTATCCGGATGAAGATTAAGCTCAGGCTCGTCTATCATTACACAGTCCCCGGCCTTCGCAGCGCCCTCAAGCCATGCCCACAGCCCGTAGAAACTCTTTACGGTTGACGATGCAAGGTGAATTCCAAGATCCGTTTTTGCCCGGTACGGCTTAACGCTAATGACACCGTCCTTGCTAACCTTGTACCTAACTCGCGCCAGATCCTTCTGAAGCCGTAGCGCTTCAACATGCATCTCGCCAGGCTTTCTAGTGATCCTCGGCGCTTGACGCAAGAACGAAAGATACGCATCAATCGGTTCCGCATACTGGGCAACCATCATGTCCTTGATCAGCTCGAATGGATTATTAGCGTCCCTCTTCAAGTGACGGAGAATAGCCGAGCTTTTCGCGTCAAGGTCAGGATAAAAGAGATTGAGTCCTGATCGCTCAGCCGGGAGCAAGAACGCGCCTCTTGCATATGCTCCAATAACCATTTCCATGACCAGAGCCGAGAGTATTTCGGCAAGCAGTGCCTTTGGAAATGTAGAGGCGGAGAGCATGCTAATGGATAGCCAGAGAATTCCTTTCTCCCTGTGGAATCTTACGTCGAGGCCAGTCGCCCCGGATTCCATTCTCTTCTTATAGCTCGAGCTTCTTCCAGCAAAATCAACGAACTTATCCTTATCAAACTTTACCGAGATTGACGCCCCACTAAAAGCGCCTGCCGGGGCGCTAAAAATATCGTAAAGATTCCTCTTGAGACCCTCAGTGATACCTCGCTGAATCACGCCCCAGTGCTCACTAAAGAACTCAACAAAATCTATACGCAGCGTATTCTTGGCAGCCAATTCATTCGCCAGCCCATTTGAAAAATCAAATACATAAGTTACTCTCCGCTGATAGAGAGCCCAGAGAACGTACATCAGATACGTCTTCCCTGTATTATTCGCACCACTTATAACGGTGAGGCGACCAGGCTCAATCTCAGCATCACCTTTTATTGGACCAAAGTTACCAATGTTAATTTTCATCAAGCGTCTCCAAGATCGTAATCTGGCGCAAAAAAAGGCGGCCATGCAGGCCGCCTTAAATTATCAATCTTTACTCACATCAATCAAACCCCAACAGGGTTAGCCTTCTCCGGATCAATCTTGTACTGCTTGATCGCCCGGGCCACATCCTTCGCGGTCATCTTCCCTTCCTTCGCCAGCGCCGCAATCGCGGCATGCGCGATGTAGTAGCGATCCACCTCAAAGAACCTACGCAGGTTCGCACGCGTATCCGAACGGCCAAACCCATCCGTACCCAGCACCGTGTACGACATCGGCACGAACGCGCGGATCTGGTCCGCATACGCACGCACGTAGTCGGTGGCGGCAATCGCCGGGCCCTGGCGGCCTTCCAGCAGCTCGGTCACGTAGGCCTTGCGCTGCTCACCTTCCGGATGCAGGCGGTTGGCACGTTCCACGTCGAAACCATCGCGACGCAGTTCGTTGAAGCTCGGGCAGCTCCAGATGTCGGCGGTCACGCCGAAGTCCTTGTCCAGCAGCTCGGCCGCAGCAATCGCTTCGCGCAGGATGGTGCCCGAGCCCAGCAGCTGCACGCGCAGCTCGCCCTTCTTCGGCTTGCCAGCGTCGGTCAGCAGGTACATGCCCTTGACGATGCCTTCGGCCGCGCCTTCCGGCATTTCCGGGTGGGTGTAGTTCTCGTTCATCAGGGTGACGTAGTAATACTCGTCCACCTGGTCTTCCATCATGCGCTTGGTGCCGTGCTGCAGTACCACCGTCACTTCGAAGCCGAAGGTCGGGTCGTAGCTGCGCACGTTCGGGATGCCACCGGCCACCAGATGGCTGAAGCCATCTTCGTGCTGCAGGCCTTCACCGTTCAGCGTGGTGCGGCCGGCGGTGCCACCCAGCAGGAAGCCGCGCGTACGCATGTCGGCGGCCTGCCAGGCGATGTCGCCCACGCGCTGGAAGCCGAACATCGAGTAGTAGATGTAGAACGGCAGCATCGGCACGTTGCTGACCGAGTAGCTGGTACCGGCGGCCATCCACGAGCTGATCGCGCCCGGCTCGCTGATGCCCTGCTGCAGCACCTGGCCGCTCTGGTCTTCGCGGTAGAACATCAGCTGGTCGGCGTCGACCGGCTTGTACTTCTGGCCGAACGGCGCGTAGATGCCGATCTGGCGGAACAGGCCTTCCATACCGAAGGTACGGGCTTCGTCGGCCACGATCGGCACGATGTGCGGGCCCAGTTCCTTGTCGCGCAGGGTGATGTTCAGGCTCTGCACGAAGGCCATGGTGGTGGAATAGCTGCGCTCGCCGCTGCTCTTCAGCAGGCGGTCGTAGGCTTCCAGCTTCGGCGCCACGAAGGTCTTGTCGGCCTTGCGGCGGCGCTGCGGCAGGTAACCGCCCAGCGCGGCACGGCGTTCCTGCAGGTACTGCACTTCCGGCGAATCCGGGCCCGGGTGGTAGAACGGCACCTGGCCGTCGGCCAGCTGCGCGTCGGTCACCGGAATGTTGAAGCGGTCGCGGAAGTGGCGCACCGCTTCGTCGTCCAGCTTCTTGGTCTGGTGGGTCGGATTCAGCGCTTCACCGGCGCTGCCCATGCCGTAGCCCTTCACGGTCTTGGCCAGGATGACGGTCGGCATGCCCTTGGTGTTCACGGCCTGGTGGTAGGCGGCGTACACCTTGTGCGGGTCGTGGCCACCACGGTTCAGGCGCCAGATGTCGTCGTCGCTGAGGCCGGCGACCATCGCAGCGGTTTCCGGGTACTTGCCGAAGAAATGCTCGCGGGTATACGCGCCGCCGAAGGCCTTGCAGTTCTGGTATTCGCCGTCGACGGTTTCCATCATCAGCTTCTTCAGGACGCCGTCGCTGTCCTTGGCCAGCAGGGCATCCCAGTAACCGCCCCACAGCAGCTTGATCACGTTCCAGCCGCCGCCACGGAACACGCCTTCCAGTTCCTGGATGATCTTGCCGTTGCCGCGCACCGGGCCGTCCAGGCGCTGCAGGTTGCAGTTCACCACGAAGATCAGGTTGTCCAGGCCTTCACGGCCGGCCAGGGCGATGGCACCCAGGGTTTCCGGCTCGTCGCTCTCGCCGTCGCCGATGAAGCACCACACCTTGCGGTCGGACTTCTCGATCAGGCCACGGTTTTCCAGGTAGCGCATGAACTGCGCCTGGTAGATGGCGGCCAGCGGGCCCAGGCCCATCGACACGGTCGGGGTCTGCCAGTACTCCGGCATCAGCCACGGGTGCGGGTACGAGGACAGGCCACCGCCGTCCACTTCCATGCGGAACTTGTCCAGCTGCTCTTCGCTGATGCGGCCTTCCAGGAAGGAACGCGCGTAGATGCCCGGGGCGCTGTGGCCCTGGATGAACAGCAGGTCGCCCGGGTGGTTTTCGCTCGGGGCGCGCCAGAAGTGGTTGAAGCCCACGTCGTACAGGGTGGCGCCGGAAGCGAACGAGGCGATGTGGCCGCCCAGGTCACCCGGCTTGCGGTTGGCGCGGACCACGGTGGCCATCGCATTCCAGCGGATGATCGAACGGATGCGCCATTCCAGCTCGGCATTGCCCGGGCTCTTGGCCTCGAGCTGCGGCTCGATGGTATTGACGTACTCGGTGGTGGGAGAGAACGGCAGGTAGGCGCCCGAACGACGGGTCAGTTCCACCATGCCTTCCAGCAGCTGATGCGCGCGCTCGGAGCCCTCGACATCAATAACGGCCTTCAACGACTCGATCCACTCCTGGGTTTCCACAGGATTCGGGTCGTTGTTCAGCACCTCGTTCAACCAGTTCATTAGCGCTCCCATAACCGCACGCACGCGCGCGACTGTTGTATAGATTTCTAGACCGCAAAGTGTAGCGCACCAAGGGCTTTCGTCACTTGGCTACGCAGGCGTATGGATGCAACCGACCAGTGTCCGCAAGGGGCTTGCAAGGGCCCGTGATGGCCCTGCGGCGGGCCTTGGCGGCTGCGCGGGCTGTCGCTTGCGGGCCGCTGCGGCCATGTGCAGGACGCAGTGTTACCGCTGCCGATGACGGTTGTAGGGCAACGCCGGCACCACGGTAGGTGGAGGCCGGGGCGTGGTTCTGAACCGGCGACAACATGTCGCAGCCGCCACTGGATCGGGACCGCCGATGGGCCCAGCGTGGCCCGCGAGTGATGGGCCTGGCGGCCCTGCTCCCTTCCACAGTACTGCCGGGGCGCCCTGCAAGGGGCGCCCCTTTTTCTGTGCGTGGGGCCGGCCGTGGCCCAAAACGGGGCTGCTTGTGGCCGGATCGATGATTGCCGGCTTCGATATATCGATATATCGTTTGCACACTCGTTTACCGATATATCGAAATGAGCCGCACCCCCTCTCCCAGAGCCCGTTCCACCGATCCGGCGGTGCCGCGCCGCAACGGCCAGCCGCGGGTGCTCAGCCGTGGCGACCTGCGCCTGCTCGTGCTGGCCCTGATCGGCGAGCAGCCGCGCCATGGCTACGAGCTGATGCAGTTGATCAGCAACCAGTTCATGCAGGCCTACACGCCCAGCGCCGGCACCATGTACCCGCTGCTGGCCAGCTTCGAGCAGGCCGGCTGGATCGAGGCCGAGGAAGTGGACGGCAAGCGGATCTTCCGCATCACCGCCGCCGGCGAGTTCGAGCTGAAGGTGCAGCGCACCCAGGTGCGGCTGGCGCAGCGACGCGCCTTCGACCGCGCCCGCGAGATCACCAAGGCCTCGCTGCCGCCGCCGCTGGCCACTGCCCTGCGCGAGTTCAAGCGGGCGCTGGTGCATCACCACGGCCGCTGGGCCGAGGGCGAGGCGGACGAGGTGGCGGCGCTGCTGACGCGGGCCTCGGCCCTGCTGAACGGTACCGCCGGTAGCGAGACAACACCGCTTTCAACGACCCAGCCAGACTGACTCCAGCCAGGTCCTCCCCCATGCCGCGCGCCCCCGCGCGACCCTTTTACAGGTATCCCCATGACCGAACACAACAACACGCGCCTGCGCCTGGATGTGCACTTCCGTGAACTGACCGTGCTGCGCACCGAGGAAGTCACCCCGCACATGCGCCGCGTGGTGCTGGGTGGCGACGATCTGGCCGGTTTCGATTCGCCCGGCGCCGACGACCACATCAAGCTGTTCTTCCCCAACGCTGCGGGCGAGATGGTGCTTCCGGTACTGACCGCCGAAGGCCGCAGCTACCCGGCAGGCAAGGAGCCCTCGCCGGCCCGCGACTACACCCCGCGCTGGTGGGACCACGAAACCGGCGAGCTGGCCATCGACTTCGTGCTGCACGACCAGGGCATTGCCGGGCCGTGGGCCGAGCAGGCGCAGGCCGGCGACGTGCTGGTGATCGGCGGCCCGCGCGGCTCGTTCGTGGTGGCCGACAGCTACGACGCCTATGTGCTGATCGGCGATGAAACCGCGCTGCCGGCCATCGCCCGCTGGCTGGACGTGCTGCCGGACGGCGCCGAGGTGCAGGCCTTCATTGAAGTGAGCGATGAGGCCGAGCGCCAGGACCTGCCGCAGTACGAGAACGTGCGCATCCACTGGCTGGAGCGCAACGGCTTCCCGGCGGCCAGCAGCACGCTGCTGGAAGACATGCTGACCGACTTCGAAGCGCCGGACGGCGATGTCTTTTACTGGATCGCCACCGAATCGCGTCGCGCCCGGATGATGCGCAAGTTCATCGAAGGCCACCTGGGCGTGCCACGCGACTGGATCCGCTCGACCGGCTACTGGAAGGCCCACCCGGACGAAACCGACGGCGATTGAGCAAGAGAGGGTGGGTGCGGGCTTCCCTTGGGTGGTTGCTGACTTCCCTTGGGTGGGTGCGGACCGTTGGTCCGCACGCCCTTTGACCGGTAGTGGGGGGG
>NZ_JASJSU010000005.1:53525-89739 GCF_030237045.1 Stenotrophomonas maltophilia group sp. Smal17 | reverse complement strand
CCCCCCCCCCCCCACTACCGCATCCACGCATGGCGTGGATCTACGGGCTAATGGCAGCGCACCAGGATCACGCTGATGTTGTCGCGGCCGCCGCCATCGAGCGCGGCGGCGACCAGCGTGTCCACGCATTCCTGCGCGCTGGCGTCCTCGAACGCCAGGGTGCGGGCGATGCCGCGGTCGTCCACTTCCTCGGTGAGGCCGTCACTGCACAGCAGCAGCTGCATGCCCGGGCGAAGCTCACCGCTGGTGGTGGCCACGTTCAGATGCGCCGGATCGGTCACGCCCAGGGCCTGGGTGACCACGTTGCGATGCGGATGCGCGCGCGCCTGTTCGGCGGTCAGGTTGCCCTGCGCGACCAGTTCCTGCACCACGCTGTGATCCTGGCTGAGCTGGGCCAGCTGGCCATCGCGCCACAGGTAGGCACGGCTGTCGCCCACCCACGCCACTTCATAGCGGTTGCCCTGCACGCGCGCGGCGACGACGGTGGTACCCATCGGCAGGGTGTCGTTGCGCCGCCGCGAGGCGCGGATGATCTCTTCGTCGGCGGTGCGGATGGCCTGCACCAGCGGCGCGCCGCGGCGGATTTCGCGCACGATGGTTTCGCGCGCCAGCGCACTGGCTACTTCACCGCAGGCATGCCCGCCCATGCCATCGGCCACCAGCCACAGGGCCAGCTCAGTGTCACCGTAGTAGGTGTCCTCGTTGAGCTCGCGGCGCATGCCGGGGTGGGTGAGGTGTCCGAATTCGATCATGGTGGGCAGGGGCGGGGTAATGCTGGGGAGACGGGCATCATCGGGCGGCTGCAGGCATCCGGCAAGGCGTGCGCTCAGGAAATTTTCACTTGATTGGCCGCAATGACTTGTCGTCGGCCTCACTTCCTCGTATGATACGCGTCCCCGGTCCGCCGGGGACCACCCGGAGAGGTGGCAGAGTGGTTGAATGTACCTGACTCGAAATCAGGCAGGCGTTTATAGCGCCTCGGGGGTTCGAATCCCCCCCTCTCCGCCAGATAAAGAAAAGGGCTGCCGAAAGGCGGCCCTTTTTCTTTATCTGGCGTGGGACGCGCCGCGCTCTGCGCGTCGCCCCACACGTTGCTGCGCAACCTGTGGGCCCCTCCCTTTGCCGGCCTCTCCCCGCCCCTGTCGGGGCAGCCCCTCAACAGAGGGGCTTGTTCCTCCAGATGCATCGGTAGATCCACGCCATGCGTGGAGGCTGTTCCTGCCGAGCTGAACCATCCACGCATGGCGTGGATCTACCCATTCCGTCGCGAGCTGCGGGTTAAACTGCCTGCATCAACTGCTGGAGCTTTCCCGATGACCGCTGAAATCCTCGTGCCCGTTTCCTTTGGCGAGCTGCTGGACAAGATCTCGATCCTGCAGATCAAGTCCGAGCGCATTGGCGACGAGGCCAAGCTGGCCAATGTGCGCAAGGAGCTGTCGGCGCTGGAGAAGACCTGGATGGCACACCCGGCGGCGGTGAAGGACGTCGCCAAGCTGCGCGCCGACCTGAAGGAGGTCAACGAGCAGCTGTGGGACATCGAGGACGACATCCGGCTGAAGGAGAAGGCGCAGGCGTTCGACCAGGGCTTCATCGACCTGGCGCGCAGCGTCTACCTGCGCAACGACGAGCGCGCGCGTATCAAGAAGGCGATCAACCTGGCGCTCGGTTCGGCCTACGTGGAAGAGAAGTCCTACCAGGATTACGCGCAGCGCGCGTAATCCCGGCCAAGGGGGCAGATCCACGCCATGCGTGGATGGGCCTGCCACTCACCCCAGGTGGTCGGCGACGTAGCGCTCGAAGGCGGCGATGCCGTCTTCGACGGTGATCAGTTCCATCACATCATCGAACTCGATCTTGGTGCCCCACTTCAGATCGGCGGCCTGCTTGGCGAGGTACTTGCGCGCAGCGTCGTCGTAGCGATCCACGCAGTAACGGCGGTCCGAGTACGGGCCGCTGCGGTTCGGGTTGCTGGCCGCGTGCAGGCCCAGCACCTTCGCGCCCATCGCGTTGGCGATGTGCATGGGGCCCGAATCCGGCGTCATCACCAGGTTGGCGCGGGCGAGCAGGGCGGGCAACTGCTTGAGCGTGTCCTTGCCGACCAGGTCCAGTGCCGGTGTGTGCAGCTGCGCCTGGATCGCGTCGGCCATGCTGCGCTCCAGCTCGCTGCGGCCTCCGCACAGCACCACCTGCCAGCCGCGCTGCGTCGCATGGTTGGCTACCGCAGCGTAGCGATCGGCATACCAGTTGCGGCGCACGTGGCTGGAACACGGCGAGATCATCAGCACCGGGCGGCCATCGTCCTGCCACTGCGCAGCGGCCCACTCATGGGCAGACGGTGGCACGGCCAGGTCCCAGCTGACCTCGGTCTGGCGCAGGCCCAGCGGCTCGCAGAAGCTGCCGATGGCATCGAGCACGTGGATGCCAGGACGGTCGGGGATGCGCTCGTTGATGAAGAGCCCATGCAGATCCTTGGAACGGCTGCGGTCGTAGCCGATGCGGCGTTCGGCGGGAATGAAGGCCGACAGCAGGTTGGCCCGGAACGCGACCTGCATCTGCAGCATCGCTTCGAAGCGTCCTGGCGGCAGTTGCCTGCGCAGTTCCTTGACGCCGGCCATGCCGCTCTTCTTGTCGTAGGCATGGAAGGTGACGCCGGGCAGGCCATCAAGCAGCTTCTGGCCGACCTTGTCGATGATCCAGTGAATCGGCGTGTCCGGACGCGCAGCCTGCAGCGTGCGCACCAAGGGCACCACGTGGGTGACATCGCCGAGTGCGGACAGGCGCAGGAGGCACAAGGAGGAGGACGCTGATGCCATGTGTTGTTAGACTCAATGAAATGGTCGCATTCGACGCCAATGAAGCGCTGACGCCATGCCGCGAGGGTCGCGGCATCGGGGCCATTCTGTTCGACCGCGAGCGGCTGCGGCAAGCCGAGATCGGCCTGTTCTCGCCCCAGCATTGGGGCAGCAGGGCCCGCCCGGTGGGTGAAGGCGGTCGTGGCAGCGCCTGGTTCATCGATGCGCCGTTCGGCGCCAGCGTGCTGCG
The DNA here is from genome assembly GCF_030237045.1 of Stenotrophomonas maltophilia group sp. Smal17. Taxonomy (NCBI): domain Bacteria; kingdom Pseudomonadati; phylum Pseudomonadota; class Gammaproteobacteria; order Lysobacterales; family Lysobacteraceae; genus Stenotrophomonas; species Stenotrophomonas maltophilia group sp. Smal17. The sequence goes on along the minus strand of NZ_JASJSU010000005.1, from coordinate 86,697 downwards.
CCACTACCTGCGCGGCGGCATGGCGGCCCGGATCAGCCACGACCAGTACCTGTGGCGCGGCGCGGACCGCACCCGCAGCTTTGCCGAGTTCCGGCTGATGCGCGCGCTGCGCGAGAAGAAGCTGCCGGTGCCCCGGCCACTGGCGGCCTTCTACATGCGTGAGGGCCTGCGCTACCGGGCCGCGATCCTGATGGAGCGGATCGAGGGCGTCCGCTCGCTGGCCGACCGCGCGCTGGTCGCCGGCCGGGGCGCACCGTGGGAGGAGACCGGGCGGCTGATCGCCCGCTTCCACCGTGCCGGCCTGGACCATGCCGACCTCAACGCGCACAACATCCTGTTCGATGGCAGCGGGCACGGCTGGTTGATCGACTTCGACCGCGGGGTGATCCGCATCCCGGCCACTGCCTGGCGTGAACGCAATCTCAAGCGACTGCTGCGCTCGCTGATCAAGCTGCGCGGCGAGCGCAGCGTGGAAGACGTGCAGAAGGATTACGCGCGGCTGCGCCGCGCCTATGACATGGCCTGGAACCGGGGCACCTGATGGACTGGTCGTTGCGTTTCCTTGGCGTCGGCAATGCGTCGGCGGTCGAGCTGGGGTCGCCGATGTCGGTGATCGAGCGCGATGGCCGTCCGTGGCTGACCATCGATTGCGGCGGTGAAGGCCTGACCGCGTTCAAGGCGCACTACGGGCACATGCCGCAGGCACTGTTCGTCACCCATGTGCACCTGGACCACGTGGCCGGCTTCGAACGGTTGTTCGTGGACACCTTCTTCAACGCGCACCGGCGCGGCAAGGTGCGCCTGTATGTGCCCGCCACGGTGTTGCCGCTGCTGCACAAACGCATCGGCGACTACCCGAACGTGCTGGCCGAGGGCGGTGCCAACTTCTGGGATGCCTTCCAGCTGGTCGTGGTGGGTGAGGCGTTCTGGCACGAAGGCGTGCGCCTGGAGGCGTTCCCGGTGCGCCACCACTGGCCGGAGACGGCCTATGGCCTGCGCCTGCAGGGCGCGCTGACCTGGAGTGGCGATACCCGGCCGATTCCGGAGATGCTGGCCCGCTACGCCAATGACAATGAACTGATCGCCCACGACTGCGGCCTGCACGGCAATCCGTCGCATACCGGCGTGGACGACCTGGAGCGCGAGTACAGCGCGGAACTTCAGGCGCGGATGATGCTCTACCACTACGCCAGCGTGGCCGATGGCCAGGCGCTGGCCGCGCGCGGGCACCGCGTGGCGCAGCCGGGGCAGTGCGTGCCGCTGGCCAATCCCACTGCGCCGCACGTGCTGGCCCAGGACCCGCCGTGAGCGGTGCCGGCCAGCCCGCCGATGCGGCGCTGGCTGCCGAACTGGAGGCGCTGGAGCGCGCGCTGCATGCGCCGCAGGTGCGAGGCGATCGCGAGTCCCTTGCGGCCCTGCTGGACGAGGATTTCAGCGAGATCGGCAGTTCCGGGCAATGCTACGGCCGTGATGCGGCGTTGCAGGAGATCCCGCTGGAGCGTGAGCAGGTGTTGATCGAGTCGGAACAGTATGCGGTGTGGCTGTTGGCCAAGGATCTGGCCCAGGTGCGCTACCGCTGCCGTTATCACGTGGATGGCCAGGCGCAGCGCTGGGTACTGCGCAGTTCACTGTGGCGCCGGCACGGGCAGGGATGGCGGATGGTGTTCCACCAGGGGACGCCGGAGGCACGGTAGTGCCGGGTCGTGCCCGGCGAACGGCGCCAACCAAGGTTGGCAGCTACCAGAGCGGGGGCAGCGCCGGAAAAGGCGATGGCCCCGCCGGCTGACCTCGGCGCCCGCGTCGATCGATACCGTTGCTGCCTTCCGGCCCTGGCGGAGTTTTCGACCTAGCGTCGCGAGGGGCCGACGGGGCCACCATAGAGACGTTGGCCGCCCGGTGGGCGGCCAGTTCACGGATCAGGGGAAGCAGCGCGCGATGCGCCGGAGACCACAGCCGGACTGCACATCAGCTGGCTGATGGCAGACGCGCATTCTAGCGCAGGCAGGCCCATCGGCGCCAGCTTCACGCACTGAATCGGCTGTAACCCGTTCCCGGCAACGGCGGGCGGGGCGCACCCCCGTAGCTAGAATGCCGGCCAGGAGGAACGACCTCCCCCACATCGGGACCCAATGACCAGGACGGCCTGGCCCTACCAAGAGGAGGGCCGTCATGGCCTGGATCTATCTGTTGTTCGCCGGCCTGCTGGAAATCGTCTGGGCCGTGTCCATGAAGCAATCCGAAGGCTTCACCCGGCTCACCCCGACTGTGGTCACGATCGTCGGCATGATCGCCAGTTTCTGGCTGCTGGCGATCGCCATGCGCAGCCTGCCGCTGGGTACCGCTTATACGATCTGGACCGGCATCGGTGCGGTCGGTGCGTTCGTGGTCGGCATCGTGTTTCTTGGCGAACAGGTCAGCCCGATGCGGATCGGCGCAGCGGTGCTTATCGTTTCTGGCCTGGTTTTGATGAAACTCTCCAGTAGCTGAGAGTTTATCCGGGCGGTTATATGCGCGCTCAGGGTGTTTGCCGTGAATAGGGAATGTGCATTTTCGGCAAAATAAATTCATTCACGTATTTTATTTGACGCGCGTCATGAAAATAATGTGGGTGATTCACGCGGCACTGTCGGCGCCCGTCGCACAGTGCCGCCATTCGTCGAGCGGAATCGGGGAGTTTTCGCTCCGACGGATACGCTGACGCGTCGTCTTCGCTGCGCGCCCGCGTGAAGATGTGAAGATTTTCAGAAGTTAATGCCGCCAGGCCTTGTTCCCCCATCGGGAGCCGGGATGCGCCGCATCGTCTTCAAAAAACCTGCCCGCAGTGCCATCTGGTCTTTTCATGGAGATTTACCGATGAACCGCATTTACCGTCTGGTTTTCAATCGCGCCCTTGGCGTAATGCAGGTTGCATCGGAGGTCGCTCAGAATCCCGGCGGAAGTGCGGTTACCGCGAAGCGGCCACCACGACTGCGGGCGCATCAGCTGGCGGCCGCACTGGTGGCCACGCTGGCCAGCGGTTCGGCCTTCGCAGCGTGCACAGGCACCACGATCGTCAACTGCGACAGCTCCACCAACATCAACAACTACGCCAACCCGAGCAGCGGCCTGACGTTGAACATCGCCAGCGGCGCGGTGTTCAGCGTGCCTCTGCTGTTGGGCGGCAATGCGGTGACGTTGAGCGGCAGCAACACCACGGTCAACAACGCCGGCACGATCGATCCGTTCCTGACCGGTGGGCTCAGCCTGGCCGCGGCCGGCCTGGTGGTCGGCAACAACACCGCCGGTGGCAGCGCGATCACGGTCAACAACCAGACCGGCGGCCAGATCAAGGGCATCTTCAACATCGGTACTTTGCTGGGCTTCGGCGGCCAGGCGATAACCGCGCAGAATGCCGCAGGTGGGACCACCACGCTGGTCAATGATGGTGCGATTGGAATGTCGCTGCTGGGGGTAGGGCAGCTTGCGGATGCGACGTCGGTGGTGACCTATGGCGGGGCACAGGCCAACGTGACCAACCGTGGCAGCATCACCGGCCGTGTCGGCCTCGGTGCTTCGACAGGCAATACGTTCACCAATGCGGGCACGATCACCGGCAGTGTGCATCTGGGCGATTCCACCGGCGGCAATACCTTCACTGCCGTGGCAGGGTCCAGCGTGGTTACCGGTGGCGGCAGCGCCCCTGCCGGCGTGCTCGCTGGCGTAACCGGGGTCAAGGTCGCAGCGGCGGGCACGGTTGACGCAGGCATCGGCACCGGTGCCGCCAACAACACCCTGGTGCTGCAGGACAACGCCAGCAACAACGGGCCTGCGTCGAGCATAGGCTGGACCAACTACATCGGATTCCAGAAGCTGACCGTCAACAGCGGCACCTGGAACCTGCAGGGACCGTGGTCGGGCACGGGCGCGATCACCCTCGGCGGTGGCGTGGTGAACTTCAACAGCAACACCTCATTCGGTACCGGCCTGTTCACCGTCACTGGTGGTTCGATTGCGGCCAGCGGTGCAGGGCTGTCGCTGGGCAACAATTTCACCCTCAATGGCGGGCTGACCCTGGGCGGTGCCCAGGGCTTCGGCCTGGGGGGGCTGTTGTCCGGTACCGGCGGGCTGACGGTCAACAACACCGGCATCGTCACCCTGGGCGCCGCGAACCTGTTCAGCGGTGGCGTCAACCTCAATGCCGGCGGCCTGGTGCTGGGCAATGCCGGCGCGCTCGGCAGCGGCAGCCTGACCGTCGGTGGCAGCGCCTCGCTGGATACGACGGCCGGCTTCAACCTGGCCAACAACCTGGTGATCAATGGTGGCGGCGCGCTGAACCTGCTGGGCAGCAATGCGTTGTCATTGAACGGCTCGATCTCCGGTGCCGGCAATCTGACCAAGAACGGTGCCGGCACCCTGACCTTGAACGGCGCCAATTCGCTGACCGGCAATTTCAACCTGGCCGGAGGCGCGTTGGCACTGGGCGCGGGCGGCTCCCTGTCGCCCACCGGCGCGATCACGGTCGGCGTCGGCACCAGCCTTGACCTGTCTGCAGCGGGCAACCAGACCATCGGTTCGCTGGCTGGGCTCGGCGGCTCGGTCAACCTCGGCAGCCGCACGCTCACGCTCGGCGGGCTGGGCAATACCAGCTACAGCGGCACCTTCGCCGCAGGCACGGGTGGCCTGGTCAAGCTCGGCTCCGGCGTGCAGACCCTGTCAGGCGTCAACAACCTCAGTGGCGGCGTGGCGCTCAACGCCGGTGGCCTGTTGCTGGGCAACGCGGCTGCGCTGGGCAGCGGTGCGCTCAGCGTCGGCGGCAACGTGACGCTGGATGGCACCACGGGCGCGCTTGTGCTCGCCAACACGGTCAATCTGGGGGCGGGCAGCATCCTCAACCTGACCGGCAACCAGGCGCTGACGTTCAACGGCGTGATCGGTGGGACCGGCAGCCTGGTCAAGAATGGTGCCACCACCCTGACCCTCAACAACGCCAACACCTTCAGTGGTGGGCTGTCACTTGCTGCCGGTGGCCTGGTGCTCGGCAATGCCGGTGCGCTCGGAACCGGCGCCCTGAACGTCGGCGGTGCGGTGACGCTGGATGCTGGGTCTGCGCTGAGCGTGGGCAATGGCATCAACCTTGGCGTGGGCGGGCTGCTGAATGTGCTGGGCAGCAATGCGCTGACCCTGGGCGGTGCCATCGGTGGTTCCGGCAGCCTGGTCAAGAACGGAGCGGCCACGCTGACGCTGGGTGGTGCGAATACCTTCACCGGTGGCCTGGCGATCAACGCGGGCAAGGTGGCGGTGGGCAGCGGCGGAAGCCTGGCCGCCGGCGGTGCGGTCAGCCTGGCCGGTGCCGGCGCGGACCTGGATATTTCGGCCGGAGGCAACCAGACCATCGGTGCGTTGTCCGGCATTGCCGGCAGCACCGTGACCCTGGGCGGCAGCACGCTCACCTTCGGTGATGCCACCAACCAGACGTTCGCCGGGGTGATCGGTGGCACCGGCGGCCTGGTCAAGCAGGGAACCGGCACGCAGACGCTGAGCGGCGTCAATACGTTCAGTGGTGGCCTGAACCTGGCCGCGGGCGGCCTGCTGCTGGGCAACAACAGTGCAATCGGCAGTGGCGCGTTGACCGTCAGCGGAAACGGTACGCTCGATGGCTCGGCCGCACTGAACCTCGGCAACGCCATCAACCTGGGTGCGGCGCTGACCCTGCCGGGCAGCCAGAACCTCACATTGGGCGGCAACATCACCGGCACCGGCAGCCTGACCAAGAACGGCGCCTCGCTGCTGACCTTGAATGGCACCAACACCTTCAGCGGTGGCCTGACGCTCAACGCCGGCAGCCTGCTGCTCGGCAACAGTGGCGCACTTGGCAGTGGCGTGTTGAATGTGGGAGGCAGCGCGTCGCTGGACGGCAGCGCGGCGCTGAACCTGGCCAACAACGTGGCCCTCGGCAGCGGGGCGGTGTTGTCGCTGCCGGGTTCGCAGGCGATCACGCTCGGCGGGGTGGTGTCCGGTGCGGGCGGCCTGGTCAAGAACGGTGCCAGCACGCTCACCCTCAACGGTGCCAACACCTTCGCCGGTGGCCTGACGCTCAATGGCGGCGGCCTGATGCTGGGCAATGCCGGCGCGCTCGGGAGCGGCCTGCTCGGCGTGGGCGCAAATGCGACCCTGGACAGCTCGGTGGCCTTGAACCTGGCCAATGCAATCGATCTCGATGCCGGCGCGCAGTTGAGCCTGATCAGCAACCAGAACACTGCCCTGGGCGGCCTGATCACGGGCACCGGCGGCCTGATCAAGACCGGAACCGGCGTGCTCTCGTTGAACAACAGCAATCTCTTCAGCGGTGGCCTTGCGTTGAATGCAGGTGGCCTGTCGGTCGGCGCCAACGGCGCGCTCGGCACGGGAGCGTTGAACATCGGCGGCAACGTTTCGCTGGATGCCGGCGCTGCGGTGACGTTGGCCAATGCAGTGAACCTGGGCGCCAACACGCTGACCCTGCCGGGCAGCAACAACCTGACTCTGACCGGTGCGGTGGGCGGGACCGGTGGCCTGATCAAGAACGGTGCCTCGACGCTGACGCTGTCCGGAGCCAACACCTTCCTGGGCGGCGCCACGGTCAACGCCGGTACGCTGGCACTCGGTGCCGGCGGCAGCCTCGCCGCAGGCAGCGCCGTGGATCTTGCCGGTGCGGGTGCAACCCTGGATATCTCCGCGGCGGGCGCCAACCAGACCATCGGCGCGTTGAACGGCGTGGCTGGCAGCCAGGTCGCGCTGGGTGCGCAGTCACTCACCTTCGGCGGCGCCAGCAATGGCAGCTTTGCCGGCGTCATCGATGGCAGCGGCGGACTGGTCAAGACCGGCACCGGCGTACAGACGCTGTCCGGCGCGAATACCTTCGGCGGCGGTGTCGCACTGAATGCGGGTGGCCTGGTTCTTGGCAACGCGGGCGCGCTGGGAACCGGGGCGCTGGCGATTGGAGGCACCACCACGCTGGACAACACGGTGGCGGTGAACCTGGCCAATGCAGTGAACTTTGGCAACGGCACGCAGCTGACGCTGGGCGGCAGCAATGACGTCACCCTGGGCGGCGTGGTGGCGGGCAACGGCAGCCTGATCAAGAACGGTACCGGCCTGCTTACCCTCAACAACACCAATACCTTCGGCGGTGGCCTGACCTTGAACGGTGGTGGGCTGGTGGTCGGCGCCAACGGCGCACTGGGCGGTGGCGCGCTGGCGGTGAATGCCAGCACCACGCTGGATGCAGGTGCCGGCGTCAGCCTGGGCAATGCGATCAACCTGGCCTCGGGTGTTGCGCTGACCCTGCCGGGCAGCAACACGCTGACATTGTCGGGGGTGATCGATGGCAACGGCAGCCTGATCAAGAACGGTGCCACCACGCTGACGCTGTCCGCTGCCAACACCTATACCGGCGGTACCACCATCAATGACGGCACGCTGGCACTGGGCCTGGGTGGCAGCCTTGCCGCGGCGGGGGATGTCACCCTGGGCAACGCCGGCGCCGCTTTCGATATCTCCGGTGCGGGCGGCAGCCAGACCATCGGCGCGCTCAATGGCGTGGGTGGAACCACGCTGGCGCTGGGGGGCAATTCGTTGACCTTCGGCACCGCCAGCAACGCCGCCTTCGGTGGAGTGATCAGTGGCAGCGGCGGCCTGGTGAAGGTGGGTGCGGGCGTACAGACTCTGTCCGGCGCCAGCACCTTCGGTGGCGGCGTGACACTCAATGCTGGTGGCCTGGTGCTGGGCAACGACGCCGCGCTGGGTACCGGTACGCTCACTGTCGGCGGTGCGTCGACGCTGGACACCACCGGGCTGGCCACGCTGGCCAACAACATCGCGCTCAATGCCGGGCTGACCGTGCTCGGTACCAACGCGTTGACCCTCAATGGCGTTCTGTCCGGTGCGGGCAGCCTGACCAAGGAGGGCGGCGCGACGCTGACCTTGAACGGCGCCAACACCTACACCGGCGGCACCAACATCAACGCCGGTACGCTGGCGCTGGGCGCCAATGCCAGCCTGTCGGCAACCGGTACGGTCAACCTCGCCACCGGCGCCACGCTGGATCTGTCTGCGGGCAACGGCACGCAGCAGTTCGGCACCCTGATCGGCAACGGCACGATCAACCTCGGCGCCAATGCGATCGAGGTGGGCGGGGCGGCCAATGGCACCTTCAGCGGTTCGATCACCGGTACCGGCGGCCTGACCAAGGTCGGTGCCGGCACTGAAACCCTGACCGGAACCAACACCTATACCGGCGGCACGCTGATCAATGCCGGTACGCTGGCGATCGGCCCGGGTGGCAGCCTGTCCGCGACCGGTGCAGTGACGCTTGCCGCACCGGGGACCGGCTTCGATATCTCGACATCCGGCGCCGACCAGACCATTGGTTCGCTGGCCGGGGTAGCGGGCTCCAGCGTGAGCCTGGGCGCGCAGTCGCTGATCCTCGGCGGGGTGGCCAACAGCGTGTTCGACGGTGCGATTTCAGGTACCGGCGGCCTGGTCAAGAACGGAGCTGGCGTCCTGAGCCTGGGCGGCACCAATCTGTTCAGTGGTGGCATTGCACTCAATGGCGGTGGGCTGGTGGTCGGCAACAACGCTGCGCTCGGCAGCGGCGCGCTGACCGTGGGCGGCAACGCGACGCTGGATGCATCGACAGGCGTCAACCTGGCCAACAACATCGGGCTCGCCGCGGGTGTCAATCTGGATCTGCTGGGCAGCAACGCGCTGACGCTGGGCGGTGTGATTTCCGGTAGCGGCGGCCTGATCAAGAACGGTGCGGCTACCGTGACCCTGACTGGTGCGAATACCTACACCGGAGGCACCACCATCAACAGCGGCACGCTGGCCATCGGTGCTGGTGGCAGCCTGGCGTCGACCGGCGCGGTGAATCTTGCCGGTACCGGCACGCTGGACGTATCGGCGGGCAACCAGACCATCGGTTCGCTGGCCGGCGTGGCAGGCAGCACGGTGGCACTCGGTGGCAGCACGCTGAGCCTGGGCGGCACGGTGGACAGCACCTTCAACGGCGCGATCAGCGGCAACGGTGGCCTGATCAAGAACGGTGCAGGCGTGCAGACGCTCAATGGCGCGAGCACCTTCAATGGTGGCGTAACGCTCAATGCCGGCGGTCTGGTGCTCGGCAACGACGCTGCGCTGGGCACCGGCGCGGTAACGGTGGGTGGCAATGCCACGCTCGATTCGAACACCGCAGTGACGCTGGCCAACAACGTCATCCTCAACAGCGGGCTGACCGTCCTGGGCAGCAACAACCTCACCTTCAACGGCAACCTGAGTGGCGCCGGCTCGCTGACCAAGGAAGGCGCCGCGACGCTGACCTTGAACGGCACCAACAGCTACACCGGCGGGACCTTCATCAATGCCGGTACGCTGGCGCTGGGCGCAGGCGCCAGCCTGCACGCCGGTGGCGTCGTCAACCTGGCCTCGGGCGCGACCTTCGATCTGTCGGCAGGCAATGGCACGCAGACCTTCGGCACCCTGATCGGCAACGGTACGGTGAACCTGGGTGCCAATACGCTGACGATCGGTGATGCCAGCAACGGCACGTTCAGCGGTTCGATCGGCGGCACCGGTGGCCTGGTCAAGGAAGGCAGCGGCACCGAGACCCTGACCGGCACCAACACCTTCACCGGTGGCACCACCATCAATGCCGGCACGCTGGCGATCGGCGCGGGCGGCAGCCTGGCCGCAACCGGCGCGGTGACCCTGGCCAATGCCGGTACCGCCTTCGACATCAGTGCAGGGGGCGCGCAGACCATCGGCTCGCTGGCCGGCGTGGCCGGCAGCACGGTGTCGCTGGGTGGCAGCACGCTGACCCTCGGTGGCGTGGGCAACACCACGTTCGCTGGTGACATCACCGGTACCGGCGGCCTGGTCAAGAACGGTGCCGGCGTGCAGACGCTCAGCGGCAGCAATACCTTCAGCGGTGGCGTGGCGCTCAACGCCGGTGGCCTTGCCCTGGGCAACAACAACGCGCTGGGAACCGGCACGCTGACGGTGGGCGGAAACACCACGCTGGACGGTACCACGGCATTGACCCTGGCCAATGGCATACAGCTGGCCAGCGGCACGCTGACCTTGCCTGGCAGCAACGCGCTGACCCTGAATGGTGCGATCGGCGGTGCCGGCGGCCTGCTCAAGGATGGTGCCTCGACGGTCACCCTGGGCGGTGCCAGCACCTATACCGGCACCACCACCATCAACAGCGGAACGCTGGCGGTGGCGGCCGGTGGCAGCCTGTCCGGTGCCAGCACGGTCAACCTGGCCGGTACCGGGACATTGGATATCAGCGCCGGCGGCAACCAGAGCATCGGTGGCCTGGCCGGCGTGACCGGGTCCAGCGTGCTGCTGGGTGGCGCAACCCTGAGCACCGGCGGCAACAACGGCAACACCACGTTCGGCGGTGTGCTCAGTGGTACTGGCGGCCTGGTGCAGGGCGGTACCGGCACGCTTACCCTGACCGGCAGCAATACCTACACCGGTGGCACCACCATCAATGGTGGCAGCGCGCTGCAGATCGGCAATGGCGGCACCACCGGGTCGGTACTGGGTGACATCACCAACAATGGCAGCCTGGTCTACAACCTCGGCACCACCGCAACCGTGGGTGGCGTGGTCAGCGGCAGCGGCGGCCTGACCCAGGCCGGCAGCGGCACGCTGGTGCTGACCGGCAACAACACCTACACCGGCGGCACCACCATCAATGCAGGCGGCACGCTGCAGGTCGGCAATGGCGGTGCGACCGGCGCGATCGTCGGTGACATCAGCAACAACGGCGCACTGGTGTCCAACGTCGCCGGCAACACCACGCTGGGCGGCACCATCAGTGGCAGTGGCGGCCTGACCCAGGCTGGCAGCGGCACGCTGACCCTGACCGGCAACAACACCTACACCGGCGGTACCACCATCAATACCGGTGGCACGCTGCAGGTGGGCAACGGCGGTGCGACCGGTGCGATCACCGGCAACGTCGCCAACAACGGCAGCCTGGTGTTCGACGTGGCGGGCAACACCACCGTCGGCGGCGCGATCAGTGGCAGTGGCGGCCTGACCCAGGCCGGCAGTGGCGTGCTGACCCTGGTCGGCAACAACACCTACAGCGGCGGCACCACCATCAATGCGGGCGGTACGCTGCAGGTCGGCAACGGCGGTGCCAGCGGTGCGATCACCGGTGATATCACCAACAATGGCGCACTGATCTCCAACGTTGCCGGCAACACCCTGCTGGGCGGCACTATCAGCGGCAGCGGTGGCCTGACCCAGGCGGGCAGCGGCACGCTGGTACTGACCGGTACCAATACCTACACCGGCGGCACCACCATCAATACCGGTGGCACGCTGCAGCTGGGTAACGGCGGAGCAACGGGTTCCATCGTCGGTGACATCACCAACAACGGCTCGCTGGTGTCCGGCGTGGCCGGCAACACCACGCTGGGCGGAACCATCACCGGCAGCGGTGGCCTGACCCAGGCGGGCAGCGGCACGCTGACCCTGACCGGCAACAACACCTATACCGGCCCGACCACCATCAACGCCGGTGGCACGCTGCAGGTGGGCAATGGTGGCGCTACCGGCGCGATCGGCGGCAGCGTCACCAACAACGGCAGCCTGGTATTCAACGTGGGTGGAAACACCACCGTCGGCGGTGCAATCAGCGGCAGCGGCGGCCTGACCCAGGCCGGCAGCGGCACGGTGACCCTGACCGGCAACAACAGCTATACCGGCGGGACCACCATCAACGCGGGCGGCACGCTGCAGGTCGGCAATGGGGGCGCCAGCGGCGCGATCACCGGCAACGTCACCAACAATGGCAGCCTGGTGCTCAACGTCGGCGGCAACACCACCGTCGGCGGCACCATCAGTGGCAGCGGCGGCCTGACCCAGGCCGGCAGCGGCACCGTCACTCTCACCGGCAACAACACCTATACCGGTGGCACCACCATCAATGCCGGTGGCACCGTGCAGGTTGGCAATGGCGGCGCCAGTGGTTCGATCACCGGCAACATCACCAACAACGGCGGCCTGGTCATCAACACGGGGGGCACCACGACACTGGGCGGCAGCATCAGTGGCGGTGGCAGCATCGTGCAGGCCGGCCCGGGTGGCCTGAACCTTGGTGGCAACGGCGGCGGCTTCAGCGGCACCGGCCAGGTCACCGGCGGTGGCCTCAATGTCACCGGCACCATCGGTGGCCAGTGGACCATCGGCAGCGGCACCGGCTTGTCCGGCACCGGCACCATCGGCGGTACCGGTGGCGGCGTGACGGTATCCAGCGGCGGCATGCTGTCGCCGGGCAATGGCCCCGGCAACGGCAGTGGCACCGGCAATGGCGTCGGTACCATCACCATCGGTGGCAACCTGACCCTGTCGCCGGGCAGTACGCTGGGCATCGATCTGGGCGCCACCGGCAGCGACACGGTGCAGGTGGGAGGCAGCGCCAATGTGGGCGGCAGCACCGTGCAGGTGAATACCATTTCGCCGAGCACCAGCTACCAGCAGGGCCAGCAGTACACGGTGGTCAATGCGGGCGGCGGCGTCAGCGGCCAGTTCGCCGCGGCGACCACGCCGTCGGCCTTCCTGACCATCACCCCGGTCTACACCGCGAACACTGCGAACCTGAAGATCGATGTGGCGCAGACTGCAGCGTTCACCACCGTGGCGAAGACGCGCAACCAGTACAACACCGCTGCGGCGCTGGACAGCCTGCCGCAGAGCGGTCCGGCGCTGGGCCTGTACAACACGCTGTTGATGTACGACGCCGGCACTGCGCGCAGCGCGTTCGACCAGCTCTCCGGCGAAGTGCATGCAGCCAGCCGTGCAGTGCTGCTGTATGACAACTACCTGGAAGAGGGCATCCGCCAGCGCCTGGGCAGCGAGTTGCCCACCGTGCGTGGCGAGCGCGCTTCGGCGTGGCTGGCCGGCAGCGGCAAGGTCTTCAAGCAGGATGGCGATGGCAACGGCGACGAGATCCGTTCCAACCGCAATGCGGTGATGGCCGGCGTGGACTGGCAGCTGGGTGAGCACGTGGTGCTGGGCGCGGCCGCGGGTAGCGAGCGGTTGGATACACGCCTGTACGATCGCAACTCGCGTGCCCGCCTGCGCGGTACCACCTTCGGCCTGTATGCACAGGGCGAGTGGAACAACGGCTTCGCGGTGGGCGGCAGCCTGTCGCGCGGCGATTACCGCACGCGCACCACCCGTGAGGTGCCGTTGCTGGGCCAGACCCTGCACAGCCGCCAGGATTCGGATGTGACCATCGCCCAGGTGGAGGGCAGCTGGACCTGGACCCACGGCAGGACCCAACTGCAGCCGTACGTGCAGTTCACCAAGCACTGGGTCGACAGCGATCGTGCGACGGAGCAGGGCGGCAGCGCTGCGCTGGTGCTGGAAGGCGGCAAGGACACGCTCAATGTCAGCACGGTGGGCGTGCGGGGCCGCTGGGACGTGGGCAGCGGCGAGCGTTTCCCGGCACAGCTGACCGTCGGCCTGGGGTGGCAGCACGCCTCCGGTGACACCGACGTGGCCAGCCGCAACCGCTTCGCGGTGGGTGGCGATGCCTTCGACGTCTACAGCGCGGTGATGGCGCGCAATGCGCTGGTCAGCCAGGTCGGCGTGGCGGTCGGGTTGGGCCGCAACAGCCAGCTGTCGATGTTCGTGCAGGGCCAGCATGGCGATGGCCGCCGCGATGTCGGCGGGCAGATCAACCTGCGCGTGGGCTTCTGAGGGGAGTAGGCCGGCAATGGATCCACGCACGCCGTGGATCCGGGGCGGGGCGGAGGGCTATACCCTCCGCTCCATCTCCACGGCGTCGATCCCGGCGCCGTGGCCATCGGGCACCACCCGTGTCACGTAGAAGCCGAGGCCGGCATAGAATCCTTGCGTATGCTGGCTGGTGCTGAGCGTGATGTGCGTGATCGACGAGTCCGCTTCGGCCTGGCGCAGGCGTGCCAGCGTCAGTTCGCGGCCGATGCCCTGCCGGTGCAGCGCTCGCTCGACCATGCCCCAGCAGAAGCCGGCGCTGCCATCGCCACGGCGTGTGATGCCGCCGCAGGCGATGACGCTGCTGTCGCGCTCGATGACCTGGAAGGCAAAGTCCACCGCCTGCACGAGCAGGAAGCGTTCGAAATCGCTGCGCTCTTCGGCGGCGAAGAACGTGGGCACGTTGCTGTCGAAGATCGACAGGCAGGCGCTGGCATCCGTGGGGCGGTAGAGGCGGAGTTTCATGCGCCCACGATAGACGATCAGCAGTATCAGAAGATCCACGCCACGCGCGGATTCAGGGGTGACACGCCATGCGTGTCTCCCCTCAGGCCGAAATGCCCGCCAGTACCGCGTACATCACCACGAAGGTCACCAGGAACAGGTACACGCCGCCGATGGCGAGGTAGCGCAGTACGGTGAACGCCTTGTTGCCGCCATACACGCGCTGCTGCATCCACAGCAGGTACACCGGAACCGCCAGCCACAGCAGGGCATACAGCCATTGGCTGAGCGTGGCGATCGTGGGTGATGCGAAGGCATTGCCGATGCCGGCGACGAGGAACGTTGCCAGCAGCACCATCATCAGCCAGCAGTGGCTGTAGAGGGCGACCACCAGGTGCTCGAGATAGCCCATCGGTCGACGGAGGTAGGCGATGCGCAGCACCAGTGCGAACACCGGCATCAGGAAGAACAGGGCGCCCGGCAGTGCGGTGAGGATCGCCTGCATGTAGAGATCAGCCTTGCCGCCCATGCGCTTGATGTTGGTGTTGCCGTTCTGCAGGCGCTTGTTGAGCCATCGGTTGGCGAACTGCGGCCAACCATCGAGGACGATGGGATTGCTGTCCGCATCCCAGGGTTTGCCGTTGACGGTGTGATCGAAGAAGGTGCCGTATCCGCCCGTGGTGGTTTCAGCAGGGGCGACGGAGCGGGTGCCCTCGAGCTCTGCCTTGCGCTGTGCGGCGGCAGCATTCACTGCAGCTTTCGCCATGGCGAAGCCGGCGTTGCCGGTGGCGGGGGAGCTGGCCTGCTGTTGGTCGATCAGCGCCAGCTGTCGTGCGCGTGCGGCTTCGACCTGTTCCACGGTGGTGGCCTTGGCGTACACCGAGTCGCGCCCGCCGCCCACACCGAAATCGTCGACGTGCACGAACAGCTTGCCGACGAAGAAGGTGAACAGCGTGAGGATGACGAACAGCCGCAGTGGCTGGACGTATCCCACCCGGCGGCCCTTGAGGTAGTTCAGCGCGATGCGGCCGGGCACCCAGAGGTCGCGCAGCGTGCGGAAGATGCGCCCGTCCAGGTGCCAGAAGGATTCGAACACTTCCTCGATGGCGTGGCCGACATGCTTGAGCGGGTTGTGCGCCGATTGCCCGCAGCGATGGCAGTAATGGCCATGCAGGGCGGTGTCGCAGTTCTCGCAGGCGGTGTGAGCGGTGTCGGTCGAGCTCATGGGCGATGGGCGGCATTGGGTGAAGGCGCCTACGATAGCGAATTTTCAGGTTTCGTTCAGTTTTGTTTGAGGGGCCGCGGGAGTGTGAAAGGCGACCAAGAGCATCCACGCATGGCGTGGATCTACGGATCGGTCTGGAGGAACAAGCCCCTCTGTTGAGGGGCTGCCCCGACAGGGGCGGGGAGAGGCCGGCAAAGGGAGGGGCCCAAAGGTTGCGCAGCAACGTTTGGGGCGAAGCGCGCGCAGCGCACTTCGCATCCCGCGCCAGATAACTGAAAAGGGCTGCCCTTTTGGGCAGCCCTTTTCAGTTATCTGGCGGAGAGAGGGGGATTCGAACCCCCGAAGCGCGGTTTAGACGCTTACACACTTTCCAGGCGTGCTCCTTCAACCACTCGGACACCTCTCCGGATCCCTGCCATCGGCAAACGCCTCAGCAGGGGCGCAGATTCTAGCGGGCCGTGCGGCACTTCACAAGCACCCTGGTCAGGAACCTGCGAGGGGCGTGCCGGGGGCGAGGGGGCTGGACAGGCATGGCACAATGGAACATCCGATGGAAGACGGTGGCCTGATGTCCTATCTCGTCCTTGCCCGCAAGTGGCGTCCGAAGCGTTTTGCCGAGCTGGTGGGCCAGGAACACGTGGTCCGTGCGCTCAGCAATGCGCTGGACAGTGGCCGAGTCCACCATGCGTTCCTGTTCACCGGTACGCGTGGCGTGGGCAAGACCACCATCGCGCGCATCTTCGCCAAGTCGCTGAACTGCGAGCAGGGCACCAGCGCCGACCCGTGTGGCCAGTGCGCGGCCTGCCTGGACATCGACGCCGGCCGTTACATCGACCTGCTGGAGATCGACGCCGCGTCCAACACCGGCGTGGACGACGTGCGCGAGGTGATCGAGAACGCGCAGTACATGCCGTCGCGCGGCAAGTTCAAGGTCTACCTGATCGACGAAGTGCACATGCTGTCCAAGGCGGCGTTCAACGCGCTGCTGAAGACGCTGGAAGAGCCGCCGGAACACGTCAAGTTCCTGCTGGCCACCACCGACCCGCAGAAGCTGCCGGTGACCGTGCTCAGCCGCTGCCTGCAGTTCAATCTCAAGCGCCTGGACGAGGATCAGATCCAGGGCCAGATGACCCGCATCCTGGCGGCGGAAGACATCGAGGCCGACGACAGCGCGATCGTGCAGCTGGCCAAGGCCGCTGACGGCAGCCTGCGTGACGGCCTGTCGCTGCTGGATCAGGCGATCGCCTATGCCGGCGGCGCGCTGCGCGAGGATGTGGTGCGCACCATGCTGGGCACGGTCGACCGCACCCAGGTGGCGGCGATGCTGGATGCGCTGGCCGAGGGCGATGGCCCGCGCCTGTTGCAGGTGGTGGCCGCGCTGGCCGAGTTCTCGCCGGACTGGAGTGGCGTGCTGGAAGCGCTGGCCGAAGGCCTGCACCGTATCCAGGTGCAGCAGCTGGTGCCGGGTGCGGCCGTTGCCGAAGGCCTGGATGCCACCGCCTTTGCCGAGCGCCTGCGCCCTGAAGTGGTGCAGCTCTGGTACCAGATGGCCTTGAACGGTCGTCGTGACCTGCCGCTGGCGCCGAGCCCGCGTGCCGGCTTCGAGATGGCGGTGCTGCGCATGCTGGCGTTCCGTCCGGCCGCCGCGGTACCGCCGGTACCGAAGTCGGTGGAAGGTGCCGCAGGAGGCAACGTTGCCGGTGGTGGCAGCGGCGCCGGGACCCACGATGCGACGCCGGCCGCTGCCGCCGCTTCGGCAGGCCCGGCCGCGACGGCACAGGTGGCTGCCCCAATGCAGGCCGCACCGCGCGAACCCGATCCCGAACCTGAGCCGGCCCCGCAACCGGAGCCGGAGCCAACGCCGGAACCCGAGCCGGTGCCGGTGCAAGAGCCCGTGCAGCCGCCGCCGATGAAGGCCGACGTGGAAGCGCAGATGCCGCCGGCTGAGCCAGCGGCGAGCGACGACCTGCCGCCGTGGGCCACCGATGAGGCCGAGGCCCGCGACGAGGCGCTGGCGGTCGAGATGGCCGGCCCGGACGCGGCCATGGTGGCGCCCTGGCAGGAACCGCCAACCCCGGTGGCAGCGCCGGCTGAAGCGGAACCTGCCGAGCGGGAGCGTCCATTCCGCACCGAAGGCATCGCCATCGCCCCGGCCGAGCCGGCGATGGTGCGCGACGCCGCGCCGCTGGACGGTGTCAGCGAACTGGCCAGCGCCGAGGACTGGCTGGATCTGGTCGCCAACAGCGGCCTCAGCGGCCCTTCGCGACAGCTGGCCGCCAACGCCGCCTTCATCAGCTGCCAGCACGGGACCTTGAAACTGGGCCTTTCGCCCGGATTTGAATACCTGCGCTCCGAGCGCGCGCTGGCTGCCCTGGGCGAGATGCTGCAGAAGGCTCTTGGCCAGGCGCCGAAGATCGTGGTCGAGACCGTGGAAACCGAACACGTTCCGGCCGAGACCCTGCACCAGCGGGCCGACCGCCAGCGTGGCGAGCGGCAGCAGGTGGCAGAGGCCGTTTTCATGGACGACCCGGAAGTGCAGGTGCTGATCCAACAGCACGGCGCGCGGGTTGTTTCCGATTCCATCCGTACTTTTGACGAGTAAGACACCATGCGCGGAAACATCGCCCAACTGATGCAGCAGGCCCAGAAGATGCAGGAGAACCTGCAGAAGGCCCAGGAAGAAATCGCCAAGATCGAAGTGACCGGCAGCGCCGGTGGCGGCATGGTCAGCGTGACCCTGACCGGCGCCAAGGAGTGCCGCAAGGTGCGCATCGACCCGTCGCTGGCCAGCGACCCGGAAATGCTGGAAGACCTGATCGCGGCCGCTTTCAACGACGCCTCGAACAAGATCGATGCCGAGTCGAAGTCGAAGATGGGTTCGGCCACCGCCGGCATGCAGCTGCCGCCGGGCATGAAGCTGCCGTTCTGATGCGTGATATGGCACCCGGTTATCGGGTGCCATCGACCGCGTAGAGTCGAGCTTGCTCGACGCCACCGGGCGCTTCAGTCGAGCAAGCTCGACTCTACACATAGCCGTCGAGCTTGCTCGACTCTACAAAGCCTGTCGCCGTGTCCGCACTCCTGCTTGAACAATTGATCGACGCACTGCGGGTGCTGCCTGGCGTGGGCCAGAAGACCGCGCAGCGCATGGCCTACCATCTGCTCGAGCGAGAGCGCGAAGGTGGCCAGCGCCTGGCCGAGACCCTGGCGCTGGCGGTGGAGCGCATCGGCCACTGCGCGCAGTGCCGCGACTTCAGCGAAACCGAGCTGTGCCCGACCTGTGCCAACAGCAGCCGCGAACGCAGCCAGCTGTGCGTGGTCGAATCGCCGGCGGACCGCCTGGCCATCGAGAACGCAACGGGGTTCCGTGGCGTCTACTTCGTGCTGCAGGGCCGGTTGTCGCCGCTCGATGGCATCGGCCCGCGCGAACTGGGGCTGGAGCAGCTGGAGAACCGCCTGGCCGAAGGCGAGGTGCAGGAGTTGATCATCGCCACCAGCGCGACCGTCGAGGGAGAGGCCACCGCGCACTACCTGGCGCAGCTGGCACGCGCGCGCAAGGTGCAGCCCAGCCGCCTGGCACAGGGCCTGCCGCTCGGCGGCGAGCTTGAATACGTTGACCGCGGCACGCTGTCGCACGCGTTCGGAACGCGCAGCGAATTCCGCGATTGAGCAGGCGCTGGGCATGGCCCGGCGCGGCCGGCCTACAATGCGGACGACATCCCCGCCGAGGCCGACCATGAGCACCGAAACCCTCTTCAGCAAGATCATCCGTCGCGAGATCCCGGCCACCATCGTCTACGAGGATGACGAGGTGCTGGGCTTCAAGGACATCGCGCCGCAGGCGCCGGTGCATGTGCTGTTCATTCCGAAGAACGAGGTCATCCCGACCCTGGACGACCTGCAGCCGTCGCAGGCGCACCTGATCGGCAAGCTGGCACTGGCCGCGGCCGAGTACGCGCGCCGCGAGGGTTTTGCACAGGACGGCTACCGCGTCGTGATGAACTGCCGCGAGCATGCCGGGCAGACCGTGTTCCACATCCACATGCATCTGCTTGCCGGTGGACCGCTGGGCCATTTCGGTTCGCCGGGGCGCTGAATCCCCCGTCCACGCCCTGCGTGGATGAAAAAAGGCCGCCCGAGGGCGGCCTTTTCCGTCATGCATGCCGGCTGGCGATCACCACCAGCCCCAACGGCCGTAGCCGCCCCAGTACGGGCCATACGGGCCCGGGCCCCACGGACCATAGGGGTAGGGCACCACATCGACCTGGCGCTGTTCCGGCCACAGGTAGATCACGTCGGCCGACAGCTTCGGCAGGCGATAGTCGTAGTCGCCGATGCGGGTGTTCTGGTAGCCATCGATCTTGCCGATGAAGGTCACGTCGCGGCCGGCTTCAAACACGGCCGGGTCGTAGAAACCGGCGCGGCAGGCGATGAAGCGGCCGTCGCTGGCGTCGGACGAGGTGGTGTTCGGGCGGCCACTGGCATTGAGCGGGCGCGAGATCATCTGGAAGCAGGTCTCGCCCTGGCCAGGCTTGGTTTCGATGATGCGACCGCCCCAACGGACCGGCGTGCCGACCTGCTGGGTGGCGACCGAGTCGCGGGGGGAGACCAGGCTGAACTGTCCCTGCAGCGGCTTGGGAGCCGTGGCGCAGGCCGACAGGGCCAGCGTGGCCACGGCGGTGAGGAAGAACTTGGTGTTCATGGGGAGGCTCCGGAAGTCGGGCGATGCCTGCGCAGGTCCCGCAATAATGAAGCGAGGTCGGTGCAAGTTCCAGCGTAACGCGCGTCGGCGAAACGCTGGCTGAGTGCGAGGAGGGCAGGGTCGGGCCGCTGGGCGTGTACCCGATGCGCCCAGTCCCGTGCGGTTTCATGCAGCTCCCGGGCCAGGCCGAGTCGTGCATAGCGTCGCCCCAGCCGGTGCCAGGCGCGCAGCAGCGGATCACGTTCGCGTTCGCCGCGGGCCAGCAGCCAGGCCATCCAGGCCAAGGCCAGCAACGCGGCGATCACGAAGCCGGCGGCCAGCTGACCGGGGCCCAGATCAGCCAGCCCGAACGGCTTGAGCAGCTGCTGCTGGCGGCGTGCGTCGAAGGACAGCACCAGATCGTTCCAGCCGCGGCGCAGCCAGTCGCCCATCTGCCCCAGTTCCAGCAAACGCTGCTGCATCGGGTTGTCGGTGCCAGCCTGCAGGCGGTCGTCGAGGGTATCGAGGATGCGTTCGGGTGCCACCGCAGCGGTGGGATCGACCCGTACCCAGCCGCGCTGCGGCAGCCACACCTCGGCCCACGCATGGGCATCCATCCGTCGCACGATCCAGTAATCGCCAAGGCGATTGCGGGTGCCGCCGGCGAATCCGGTGACCACCCGTGCCGGAATGCCGGCATTGCGCATCAGCACCACGAAGGCGGAACTGAAGTGCTCGCAGAAGCCGGCCTTGTAGCCGAACAGGAACTCGTCGACCGGGTCGCGCCCGGCCTGGGGCGTTTCCAGCGTGTAGGAGAAATCGGTGGTGATCCATTGCAGTGCGCGGCGGACGATGGCCGCGTCATCGTTGCCTGCGTCATGCCGCCATTGGCGTGCCAGGGTGGCGGTGCGTGGATTGAAGCCATCGGGCAACTGCAGCGCCGCGCGCCGCAGATACGGCGACAAGGTGCTGTCGAAGCGCCGTGGTGGCGCCGATTGCAGCCGCCAGCGGCTGAGCGAGGCCAGCGCTCGGTCGCTGCTCAGGCTCATGTCCGCATCCAGCGTGCTGCCTGCGGGCGCCTGGCCCGGCAGATCCAGCGCGACCAGCTGGCGACGGTCGGTCGGCTCGTAATCGATCTGGTAGTCCCAGCGCTGCGTGCCGGCCTCCACCACCGCGGGCGTCCGCCGCGCGCTGGCGGGGTCGCGCATCCAGCGTCGTCCGTCGAATGCGGTCAGCACCGGCCCACGCCAGTAGCGCTGCGCCGCTTCGGGTACGGCACCGAAGAACTGCACGCGCAGTGCAGGCGTGTCGTCGGCCATCAGGTCCAGCCACTGGCCCGGTTCCATGCTGTCGGACAGCCCCGGGGTGCCGACGGCGCGCTCGGGTACCCCCCACAGTGGCGTCGCCAGGCGCGGGAACAGCCAGAAGCAGGCCAGGGCCAACGGCAGCCCGATCGCCAGCAGGCGGCCCACGCCGCGCAACTGCCCGTACAACGGCACTCGGCCTGCATGGCCTTCATCCTGGGCCAGGCGTTGCAGGGCCAGCAGCGCGCTGATGCCTGCCAACGCCGCCAGCACGGTTGTCAGCGGGCCCTGGTCGAGCAGGAACGCCGCAAACGGCGAGAACAGCGCGAAGCCGAGCAGGCTGCGGGCATCGCGAAGGCTGCGCAGCTCGCTGGACTTGATCGCCAGCATCGCGGCCAGCAGGGCACAACCGGTATCGCGCCCGGGGCGCACCATGCCCATCTGCCAGACGATGGCGGCGAGCATGCCGAGCACCAGCAGCAGGCGTACCGGCATCGGCAGCACCTTTCGCCATGACAGGATTGCAGTGACCACCGCTGTGGCTGCGATGACGCCGGCCAACAGTGGCGGCAGCTGCAGCAGCAACGGCAACAGCGCCAGCGCCGCGCTGGCCAGGGTCCAGCTGCGGGCAGTGCGATCGATCAGGGCAGGGGTCTCAGCCATGCGGCAACAACGCCAGTGCACGCAGGCACAGGTGGTGATGGCCGGCCCCCTGGCCAGGGCCGATCGCCGGATGTGCCGGCAGCAGCAGGGTGTAGCGCCGGCCCTCGCGCTCGGCCACATCAACCCAGCGCGCCAATCGCGCGATGCGGGCTTCGTGCCCCAGCGGCGCCAGCGTGCGCCAGTCGAGGATCACTTCGATGCCGATCGGCTTTTCATACTCGCGCACCAGCAGGCTGTCGCGGCGCGCGGAGTGCTTCCATGAAATGCTGCGCGGCGCATCGCCTGCACGATAGGGGCGCAGCTGGTGCAGTTCTTCGCCACTGGCATGGGCACGCGTGTGCAGTGGATCGTTGCCGCTCTCCGGCAAGGCCGGGGCCAGCGCCTCGGCCAACGGATAGACCAGCAGCGGCTGTTCCGGCCACACCCACGACCAGGCGCGCACCAGCCCCAGTGGCTGGGTGGTGGACAGGCGGATGCGCGGCAGTTCCAGCCAGCCGCGGCGCTCGCTGGGGACCTCCAGCTCGACCTCGCCACGCCCCTGTGGCGGCAGTGAGGTCCAGGCTTCGCTGTCACCCAGTTGCAGGTGCAGCCCATGCCGCGCACGCGGATCACGCAGCGACAGGTCCACGCGCAGGCGCAGCGGTTGCCCGGCCGCAACCGGTTCTGCCGAGATCGCATCGACCTGTACACCGGAAAGCTGCAGGTGCGCGGCGATGGCACTGGCAATCGCCGCTGCGGCCAGCAGCAGGGCCAGCAGCAGGGCCGGGTTGTTGTTGTAGTTCAACGCCCCCAGCAGCATCGCGACCAGCAGGGTGGCGACGAACAGCCCGAAACGCGTGGGCAGCACATAGATGCGATGGCGGTCGAGCTGCTGCGGCAGCGTTTCGGGCCGGCGCGGACGTGCCAGCAGCCGTAGTCGGGCCCAGCGCGTGGTCACCCTCAGTCCACCGCGACGGTCTGCAGGATCGCCCGCGCCAGCGCCGGTCCCGAGCTGGACTCGGCCTCGGCCACCAGCCGATGCCCGGCCACGGCCACGAACAGCGTCTGCACATCCTCGGAGACCACATGGCTGCGGCCCAGCAGCAGCGCATGCGCCCTGGCCGCGCGCAGCAGCGCCAGGCCGGCGCGCGGTGACAGGCCCACCCGTACGCCCGCGTGCTGGCGGCTGCGGGTCAGCAACGCCTGCACATAGTCGACCAGCGCGTCGCTGGCATGAATGTGGCCGACCGCTTCACGCAGCGCGCGGACCTGCGTGTCATCCAGCTTCGGTACCGCGCGCGCGATCAGGTCACGACGATCGGTTCCACGCAGCAGCTCGCGCTCCGCCTGGGCGTTGGGGTAACCCATCGCCAGGCGCAGCAGGAATCGATCCAGCTGCGAATCGGGCAGCGGGAAGGTGCCTGACAGGTCCACCGGGTTCTGCGTGGCGATCACGAAGAACGGATCGGGCAGGGGATGGGTCTGTCCGTCCAGGGTGACCTGCTGTTCGGCCATGGCTTCCAGCAGCGCACTCTGCGTGCGCGGGGGCGCGCGGTTGATCTCGTCGGCCAGCAGCACGTGGGTGAACACGGGGCCGGCATGGAACTGGAACTGGCGGCTGCCGGCCTCGTACACCGACACGCCCAGTACATCGGCCGGCAACAGGTCGGAGGTGAACTGCACGCGCTGGAAGGTGAGGCCGAGGCTGCTGGCCAGTGCATGCGCCAATGTGGTCTTGCCGAGCCCGGGCAGATCTTCGATCAGCAGATGCCCGCCGGAAAGCAGGGCGACAAACGCCAGCCTGACTTCCGGCACCTTGCCCAGCACCAGTGCGTTGACCTGATCCTGTGCCTCCCGCAGGGCCTGACGCAATTGATCGGTTAGCATGCTGGGATTGGGGGACGAAGCTGGCATGATCGTCTCAGTTCTGAATTTCACTTGATTATCCATAGAGCAATGCAAGGCGAACAGCGCGCACGGGCAATTTTTCTCTGGTTGTGGACGCTGGTCACAGCGGCCAAGCTGGTGGTGGCTGCGCGCCTGCCATTGTTCGTCGACGAGGCGTTCTATTGGCAGGAAGGGCAGCATCTGGCTGCGGCCTATTCCGATCTGCCCGGGCTGACCGCATGGCTGGCACGGCTGGGCGTGGAGATCGGCGGCCATCACGTGCTGGCATTGCGACTGCCGTTCCTGGCCATCGGTGCGCTGCTGCCATTGCTGGTGGTGCGCACGGCCACGCGCTGGTTCGGCAACGTGGCGGGCTGGCAGGCGGGCAGCCTCACGCTGTTGATGCCGCTGTCGGCGACGCTGGGCCTGCTGGCGGTGCCGGATGTGCCGATGGCGCTGGCGGCGGTGATCTGCCTGCATGCCGGTGCGCGCCTGCTGCACAACGTGGATGCATCATCGGCGATGAAGCTGGCGCTGGGCCTGATGATCGGCGCCCTCAGCCACTACCGTTTCATCGGCGTCATCGGTGTTGGCTTCATTGCATTGCTGGCGCTGCCACAGGGCCGGCGCATGCTGGCCGATCCGCGCGTATGGGTTGCGTTGGCGGTGGGTGTACTGGCCTGGCTGCCGTTGCTGGCATGGAATGCCGACAATCACGATGCCGGCCTGAAGTTCCAGGTGGTCGAGCGGCATCCCTGGACGTTCGAGTGGAACGGGCTGTGGTTCCTGGTGATCCAGCCGATGCTGGTCACCCCGATCCTGTGCATGGCGATGTGGAAGGTGGCGCTGGCCGGTACCCGCAGCGGCGGCGGTACGCGCGTGCAATGGCGCTACTTCGGCCTGGTGGGCGGTGTATCCACGCTGGGCATTTTCCTGCTCGGCTTCTTCACCGACGTCGAGCGCATCAGTTTCCATTGGCCGTTGCCGGGGTACCTGGCGTTGCTGGTGGCGGTGCCGGTGGTGCTCAACAGCTGGCCACGCTGGCTGCGCCGCACCGGCTGGTGGCTGGCGGGCGCGGGCATGGTGCTGGCCTTTGGCTATTACCTGATGGCCTCCACGCCATCGCTGCGCGAGCAGCTGGCAGGCAGCAAGTACTACCCGCGCAATTTCGCAGGCTGGCAGCCGCTGGCCGCCGCCGTGCGCGAAGAACTGCAGCAGATGCCGGCGGGTACGCGCGTGCTGGCCGGCAACTTCAAGGTAGGGGCCGAGCTGGGCTTCCAGCTGGGCGACGGTGACATTGAAGTGCTGCCGCACCCGCTCAACGACAAGCATGGGCGGACCGCGCAGCTTGCACAGTGGGACCTGCTGCACGCGGGTACACGCTCGGCGCCGATGCTGCTGGTGCTGTCGCCCAGCGATCAGCGCTACCGTGACCTGCTGGCGCGCTATCACGCCATCTGCGAACAGGTGGGGCCCTTGCCTGCACCGCGCGTAGTCAGCAGCGATCACGGATTCCAGCGCTTCCTGCTGTTCCGGTTGCCGCCGCAGCGCGCCTCGGGCGCATGCGTGACCCCGGCGATGGCATGGCTGGATGCGCCTGCCAATGGCGAGAAAGTGTCCGGCACTCTCGCCATCCGCGGGTGGGCCTTCAAGGATGGCGTCGGCCTGGCAGGTGTCGAGGTGCTGGTCGATGGACGCTCGATCGGAAGCGCGCGCTATGGCCGTGTCTTCGATGTTCGCCAGACCTGGCCGGACAGCACCGATCCGCAGCATCCGGCCGTGGGCTTTGATGCCACCCTGGACACGAGCACGCTGGCACCGGGCCGGCACTGGATGGGCCTGCGCCTGCACGGCCACGATGGCAGCGTGGAGGAATGGCAGGAGCAGCCGTTCGAGGTTCGTTGAACCTGCTTTTGTAGAGTCGAGCCATGCTCGACTGCTCTTACTGGCCTCCTGCCATCTACAGCAGAAGCAGTCGAGCATGGCTCGACTCTACAGGTCATGGCACCGCGAAACCTGCTTTGCGGAGCAACCCGCACAGTGCGATCAGCGGCAGGCCGACCAGCGCGGTCGGGTCGCGGTTGTCGATCGCCTCGAACAGGCTGATGCCCAGGCCTTCGCATTTGAAGCTGCCGGCGCAGTCCAGCGGCTGTTCGGCTGCGACGTAACGGGCGATCTCATCCCGTTCCAGCGCGCGGAAGCGCACTTCGGTCAGGTCGATGGCCGTGAAAGATTCTCCGGCGCGGCTGAGACAGATCGCCGTATGGAAGCGCACCGTCTGCCCGGACATCGCCGCCAGCTGCGTGCAGGCCGCCTCGACCGTGCCCGGCTTGCCCAGTGGTTGCCCGTTCAGGTCGGCCACCTGGTCCGAGCCGATCACCCAGGCGCCGGGATGGCGGGCCGCGACCTCGGCGGATTTGGCGGCGGCCAGGCGCGTGGCCAGGGCCAGCGGCGCTTCGCCGTTCAACGGGCTTTCATCCACCTCTGGGCGCGCGCAGTCGAACGGCAGGCCCAGCCGTTGCAACAGCTCGCGGCGGTAGCGGGACGTGGAGGCCAGGACCAGTGGCATGCGACAATACCGGGGTAGGGCGGGGCAGTCTGGCCGCCCGCGCTGCCAGCGGCAAGGCCCGTATGGCAGGCATTTGACACCGGCCCTCCCGATCCTTAGTATTCAGCGGCTTATGTCCGCGAACGTGCCCGAAACGCTGGATGCCTGGCGGATGGTTGTAGCGCGAAGGCGCTTCGACGGTCAGGTGTCCCTGGCTGAATTGACCCGCCTGCAGGGGTTGGTCGCAGATACCGACGGCGAGTGTGCCTACTCGCTTGAGTTCGGTCGCGACGACGTCTTGCGGGTATCCTATGTGGAACTGACCATCGATACCGCGTTGCCGCTGACCTGTCAGCGCAGCATGCAGCGTTTCCTGTTGCCGGTGAAGATGACCCAGAGGCTTGGCCTGATCCGCGACGAGGACGAGGAATCGTCCCTGCCGGAGGAGTACGAGGCGCTGCTGGTGCCGGAAGACGGCCAGCTGCGTCCGCTGGACCTGGTCGAGGACGAGTTGGTGCTGGCAGTGCCGGTTGTACCGCTGTCGCCCGATGGCGAAGCAGTCGACAAGGACTGGGCGCCGAGCGAAGAAGAAACGAAGCAGGCCAACCCGTTTGCGGCGTTGGCAGCACTGAAGAAACAATAGCAGCCGGATTGTCGTCGGCGGCTGCGGCGAAAGCGAAAGTGTGCTGGGCGCTGGCGTCCTGCGCGACGATACGACGAAGCAAAACGAACCGAGTTTGGAGCAATCCCATGGCTGTCCAGAAATCCCGTGTCACCCCGTCCCGCCGCGGCATGCGTCGTGCCCATGACGCCCTGAGCGCCAAGCAGCTGTCGACCGACCCGACCACCGGCGAAGTGCACCTGCGTCACCACATCACTGCTGACGGTTTCTACCGCGGCAAGAAGGTCATCCAGACCAAGACCTCGGCCGTCGAAGAAGATTGATGTGCCGGGAAGGCCGCTGCCTGCGGGCAGCGGCCTTTGCCTTCTTTCCCGGGCGTGCCGGTGATCGGCGGCCCGCGCAACAGGAAACATGATGAGCAAGCGGATCTATTCGAGGATCGCGGGCACCGGTAGCTATTTGCCGGAAAAAGTCCTGACCAACGCCGACCTGGAAAAAATGGTCGAAACCTCGGATGAGTGGATCCAGTCGCGCACCGGAATTCGTGAACGGCACATCGCGGCCGAAGGCGAAACCACCAGCGACCTCGGCTACCAGGCCGCGTTGCGCGCACTTGAAGCGGCCGGTATCGACGCTTCGCAGCTCGACATGATCGTGGTCGGCACGACCACGCCTGACCTCATTTTCCCCTCCACCGCATGCCTGATCCAGGCCAAGCTTGGTGTTGCAGGGTGCCCTGCCTTCGACGTCAACGCCGCCTGTTCGGGCTTCGTGTTCGCGCTGGGCGTGGCCGACAAGTTCATCCGTTCCGGCGACTGCAAGCACGTGCTGGTGATCGGCACCGAAACGCTGACCCGCATGGTCGACTGGAACGATCGCACCACCTGCGTGCTGTTCGGTGATGGCGCCGGTGCCGTCGTGCTCAAGGCCGACGAAGAGACCGGTATCCTCAGCACCCACCTGCATGCCGACGGCAGCAAGAAGGAGCTGCTGTGGAACCCGGTGGGTGTCTCGACCGGCTTCAAGGACGGCGCCAACGGTGGTGGCACGATCAACATGAAGGGCAACGACGTGTTCAAGTACGCCGTCAAGGCGCTGGACTCGGTCGTGGACGAAACCCTGGCCGCCAACGGCCTGGACAAGTCCGACCTGGATTGGCTGATTCCGCACCAGGCCAACCTGCGCATCATCGAAGCCACGGCCAAGCGCCTGGAGATGTCGATGGACCAGGTGGTGGTCACCGTCGACAAGCACGGCAACACCTCCTCCGGCTCGGTGCCGCTGGCGCTGGATGCCGCGGTGCGTTCGGGCAAGGTCGAGCGCGGCCAGCTGCTGCTGCTGGAAGCCTTCGGTGGCGGCTTCACGTGGGGTTCGGCCCTGCTGCGCTATTGATAGTGCAAGTTACGACAACGTGAAGTCTGTCGTTACGGCCCCCTTGGGGCCGTAACGCGTTTTAAGGAGGACCTGTCATGGTTGAGCCCATCGTCATCGAAGGGCAGCGCGCCTGGCTGAAGCAGTACGGCAAGGGAAGCCGCGCACTGGCCCTGGGCCTGCTCAATTTTGTTGCCCGTCGTTTCCATCTCGATGCCCTGCGCCCGCCACCGCACCGCGGCGGTGATGCCGCACGCGAAACCGAGGCCCGTCGCCTGGCAGAACTGCACGCGCAGGGCGTGAACGTGCCTGACGTGCTGGGAACCGGCCATGCGGCGCTGGTGATCGGCGACAACGGAAGTTCGTTCAATACCTGCCTGCGCGAGGCCGATGAGGCCGGCCGCGACCGGCTGGTGATGGCGGCGATGCAGGCCATCGCCGAGGCGCATGCGCGCGGTGCCTATTTCGGCCAGCCGCTGCCACGCAACCTCACCTGGGACGGCCAGAAGGTGGGTTTCATCGACTTCGAGGAAGATCCGCTGGAAGTGATGGACCTGGCCGAAGCGCAGGCCCGCGACTGGCTGATGTTCGGCTACGGCGTGGCCAAGTACTACGCTGAGCGCCCCGAGCACCTGCAGGCGATGATGGCCGAGGCGATGGGCGATGCCCAGGCGCCGGTGCGCGAGCATGTGCATGCGGTCAGTGGCCGCCTGCACGGCCTGGCCCGGGTATGCATGAAGCTGGGCCGTTCCGCGCGCGCGCTGGCCCATTCGATCTTCATCGCCCATGGTGCCAGTACCGCCGGCGTGCTGATGCTGGTGGGCCTGTGCGTGGATTTCCTCGCCGACGGCGACCTGGACGTGCTGCAGCTGTTCTGCTGAGTGATGCGTCCGCCGGGCCATGCTCGGCGGCTCGCTGGCCGGGCGGCTCCATACGCCTGCATACGCGCACGTACAGACGACACAGCGGATTCGCCCTTATCATGGCCCGCTTCGATTGCAACAAGCGGATGACCGCGTGACCGTATCCACCCTCGCTTTTGTCTTCCCCGGCCAGGGCTCGCAGTCTGTGGGCATGGTGGCCGAGCTGGCCGAACTGCACCCGCAGGTGCGTGAAGCCTTCACCGAGGCATCCGATGGTGCCGGCGTCGACCTGTGGGCGCTGTCCCAGGGTGGCCCGGAGGAAATGCTCAACCGTACCGAATACACCCAGCCGGCGCTGCTGGCCGCAAGCATCGGCGTGTGGCGCGCCTGGAACGCCGTGGGCGGTCCGCGCCCGTCGGTGCTGGCCGGCCATAGCCTGGGTGAATACACCGCGCTGGTCGCTGCCGGCGCACTGAGCCTGCATGACGGTGCGCACCTGGTGCGCCTGCGCGGCCAGCTGATGCAGGAAGCCGCGCCGGCCGGTGTCGGCGCCATGGCCGCCGTGCTGGGCGCCGAAGACCAGCTGGTGCTGGATGTCTGCGCCGAAGCCGCAGGCAGCCAGGTGGTGGTGCCGGCCAACTTCAATTCGCCGGGCCAGATCGTGATCGGCGGCGACGCTGATGCAGTAGACCGCGCGCTGGCACTGCTGGCCGAGAAGGGCGTGCGTAAGGCGGTCAAGCTGGCGGTCAGCGTGCCCTCGCACACCCCGCTGATGCGCGAAGCCGCCAACCGCCTGGCCGAAGTGATGGCCGGCCTGTCCTGGCAGGCACCGCAGCTGCCGGTGGTGCAGAACGTCGATGCCAAGGTGCATGACGGCGTCGACGCCATCCGCACCGCGCTGGTGCAGCAGCTGTACCAGCCGGTGCAGTGGACCGGCTGCGTGCAGGCGCTGGCCGCGCGTGGCATCACCCAGATCGCCGAGTGCGGCCCGGGCAAGGTGCTGACCGGCCTGGTCAAGCGCATCGACAAGGCCATCGATGGCCGTTCGCTGGCCACTCCGGGCGACTTCGAAGCCGCCCGCGAGGCATGGTCGGCCTGACCTCCCTTGTTCCTGCCGATCGTACCGGTGGCCGCTGCACGCGGCACGGGTACGGCGGCCGCCCCCGTCTGAGGAAAACATCATGAGCAAGCCCCTGCAGGGTGAAATCGCACTGGTCACCGGCGCCAGCCGTGGCATTGGTGCCGCCATTGCCGATCTGCTGGCCGCCCAGGGCGCCACCGTCATCGGCACCGCCACCACCGAATCCGGCGCTGCGGCGATCGGCGAGCGCCTGGCCGCCCACGGTGGCCACGGCCGCGCGCTGAACGTGACCGACGCGGCTGCGCTGGACAGCGTGCTGGACGGCATCGCCAAGGAATTCGGCCCGATCTCGATCCTGGTCAACAACGCCGGCATCACCCGCGACAACCTGCTGATGCGCATGAAGGACGAGGACTGGGCGTCGATCATCGACACCAACCTGACCAGCGTGTTCCGCACCAGCAAGGCAGTCATGCGCGGCATGATGAAGGCGCGCAAGGGCCGCATCATCAACATCGCATCGGTGGTGGGCGTCACCGGCAATGCCGGCCAGGCCAACTACGCGGCCGCCAAGGCCGGCATCATCGGCTTCAGCAAGTCGCTGGCCAAGGAAATCGGTTCGCGCGGTGTCACCGTCAATGTGGTCGCTCCCGGCTTCATCGACACCGATATGACCAAGGCGCTGCCGGAAGAAGCGCGTACCGCGCTGATCAACGACATCGCCCTCGAACGCCTGGGTTCGCCGGAAGACATCGCCCATGCGGTGGCCTTCCTGGCCGGCCCGGCTGCCGGTTACATCACCGGCGAAACCCTCCATGTGAACGGTGGCATGTACATGCCGTAAGCAAGGGGCGCAGGGATTGCGCCGCAAGTGGTTGATCTGCCGGGTTTTTTGCTGCGATGCAAGGCCGCGCCGGTTTCCACTACACTATCCCACGGCCATCGCCTTTGATGGCGACCACTTTTGAACCACAACTCCATCTGGAGCGAGATCCCATGAGCACCATCGAAGAACGCGTCAAGAAAATCGTCGTCGAACAGCTTGGCGTCAAGGAAGAAGAAGTCACCAACAGCGCATCGTTCGTCGATGACCTGGGCGCTGACTCGCTGGACACCGTCGAGCTGGTGATGGCCCTGGAAGAAGAATTCGAGTGCGAGATCCCGGACGAAGAAGCCGAGAAGATCAGCACCGTGCAGGCCGCCATCGACTACGTCAAGGCCCACGTCAAGGCCTGATGTCAGACGGCAGTGCGCGCGCGGGTTGATCCTCGCCGCGCACCGCACCCCATGGGGCCGCTGTTGCGGCCCCGTGTGTTTGGGCATCACATCGAAGCAAACCGAGTTACCCGTAGAAACCATCCGGGTCAGGAGAAACAGCAATGAAGCGTCGCGTCGTCGTAACCGGCCTGGGTATCGTCTCGCCGTTGGGCAATGATCTGGCCAGCAGCTGGGAAGGCATCACCCACGGTCGTTCGGGCATCGGTCCGCTGACCAACGTTGCTGATGCCTATCTGGACCGGTTCACCACCAAGATTGCAGGTGAGGTCAAGGGATTTGACATCACCGCCGACAACGAGCTGTTCGGCAAGTTCCGGGTCAGTGGCAAGGATGCCAAGAAGATGGACCCGTTCATCCATTACGGCCTCGGCGCCTCGTTCATGGCCCTGCATGACTCGGGCCTGGAGATCACCGAGGCCAATGCCGATCGCATGGGCGCCATCGTCGGCGCCGGCATCGGCGGCCTGCTCGGCATCGAAGAGCAGACCATCGAGTTCCACGAGGGCAAGAAGATCTCGCCCTTCTACGTGCCCAAGACCATCATCAACATGCTGCCGGGCCAGCTGAGCATCATCACCGGCCTGAAGGGCCCGTCGTTCTCGGCGGTGTCGGCGTGCGCGACCTCGAACCATTCGATCGGTACCGCGATGCGCATGATCCAGTACGGCGATGCCGACGTGATGGTGGTGGGTGGTGCCGAGCGTGGCTCGTCGCCGACCGCCGTGGGCGGCTTCTGTGCGATGAAGGCCATGAGCACCCGCAACGACGCCCCGGAACAGGCCTCGCGCCCGTGGGACAAGGACCGTGACGGCTTCGTGCTGGGCGACGGTGCCGGCATCCTGATCCTGGAAGAGTACGAGCACGCCAAGGCACGCGGCGCGAAGATCTACTGCGAACTGGCCGGTTTCGGCGCCAGCTCCGACGCGTACCACATGACCGCACCGAGCGAGAACGGCGAAGGCGCCGCGCGCTGCATGGTGATGGCGATGAAGGACGCCGGCGTGACCCCGGAACAGGTGGGCTACCTCAACGCACACGGCACCTCCACGCCGCTGGGCGACCTGGGCGAGACCATGGCGATGAAGACCGCCTTCGGCGACCACGCCTACAAGATGATGGTCAGCTCCACCAAGTCGATGACCGGCCACCTGCTCGGCGCCGCCGGCGGCGTGGAAGCGATCTTCTCGGTGATGGCGCTGCAGGACAATGTCATTCCGCCGACCATCAACCTGCAGCAGCCGGGCGAAGGCTGCGACCTGGACTACGTGCCGAACGAAGCACGCCAGGCCAAGGTCGACGTGGTGATGTCCAATGGCTTCGGCTTCGGCGGCACCAACGGCACGCTGATCTTCAAGCGCATCTGACCGGTGCGTGGCGGCGGGCAATTGCCCGGCACCGACTTGGTAGAGTCGAGCTTGCTCGACTCCGCCGTCATGTAGAGTCGACGGTG
>NZ_JASJSU010000005.1:52034-53515 GCF_030237045.1 Stenotrophomonas maltophilia group sp. Smal17 | reverse complement strand
ACCTGCAACCCAGTCGAGCAAGCTCGACTCTACGCAGCAGGAGGCCGCCGCAAGGCGGCTTCCGTGCATCTGAATCCCTGAACTGGCCGCCATGACCCACGCACCGCTGATCCACCCGCTGCCGCACCCGATCGACCTGCTGGCCCTGCAGCAGCATGACCCGGTGCGCTTCCCGCTGTTGATGGAGTCCACCGCCTCGGGTACCGCCCAGGGCCGCTGGAGCCTGCTGCTGGCCGCACAGGGCGATGTCCTGCGCTTGGATGCCGATGGCCAGGTGCGTGACCAGCACGACGCCGTACGCGCGGGCAGCTTCCTGCAGGCACTGGACCGCGCCTGGCAGGCCGAACGCCTGCCGCACGACGGCAGCCACAGCCTGCCGTTCCGTGGCGGCTGGGCGCTGATGCTGGACTACGAAGTGGCCAGCCAGATCGAACCGGTGCTGCCGGCGCGCGCGCGCGACGACGGCCGCCCGACCGCGCTGGCGCTGCGCTGCCCGGCGGCGGTGCTGCACGACCACCACAACGATGCCAGCTTCGTGATCGCCGAAGCGGGCCAGCAGGCGCTGCTGGATGCACTGGTGGCACAGGCCTCGGCCGCGCTGCCCGAGGCCGGGCAGGGCTGGCAGCCGCCGCAGTCGGTGGGCGAGGATGCACCGCAGCGCTTCACCGACGGCGTGCGCCGGGTGATCGAGTACCTGCGTGCCGGCGACGTGTTCCAGGTGAACCTGTCGCGGCGCTGGAGCGCCCGGTTCGCCGCGCCGGTCAGCCCGCAGGCGCTGTATGCACAGCTGCGCCGCGCCAACCCGGCACCGTTCGCCGGCCTGTTCAGCGCGCACGGCCGCCACGTGGTCAGTTCCTCTCCGGAGCGGCTGGTGTCGGTGCACGCCGGCCACGCGCAGACCCGGCCGATTGCCGGTACCCGTCCGCGGTTTGAAGGCGATGACGATGCCGCGCGCATCCAGGAGCTGGTCGGCCACCCGAAGGAGCGTGCCGAGCACGTGATGCTGATCGACCTGGAGCGCAACGACCTGGGCCGCATCTGCCTGCCCGGCACCGTGGTGGTTGATGAGCTGATGACCGTGGAGAGTTACGCCCACGTGCACCACATCGTCAGCAACGTCAGTGGCCATCTGCGCCCGGAGGTCACCCCCGGCGAGGTGATTGCCGCGACCTTCCCGGGCGGCACCATCACCGGCTGCCCGAAGGTGCGCTGCATGCAGATCATCAGCGAGCTGGAGCAGGTGCCGCGCGGCGCCTACACCGGGGCGTTCGGTTGGCTGAACCGCGATGGCGACCTGGACCTGAACATCCTGATCCGCACCGCCGAAGTGGAGGGCGATGAGGTCAGCTTCCGCACCGGCGCCGGCATCGTGGTCGATTCGGACCCGGACAAGGAGCTGGACGAGACCCGGGCCAAGGCGCGCGGCCTGCTGCGTGCGCTGGGCCAGCAGGGCTAGGCGCACTCCGGTAGTGGGGGGGGCG
>NZ_JASJSU010000005.1:0-51972 GCF_030237045.1 Stenotrophomonas maltophilia group sp. Smal17 | reverse complement strand
AGGTTGCCGGCCAGCGGCCGGCACTACCGGGATGTCTGCCACCCCCGGTCATGACCCCAATCCACCGGCACGGTATCCTGCACGACGGAATCGAGTTCAGAGGTAGTCCATGGCGGGAGCCAAGCGCGGGTGTCTGTTCGTGGTAACGCTGGTGGTGGTGCTGGCCGCCGTCGTGGCCGGTGCGGGCGCGTGGTTCTTCTACCAGCAGACCCAGTTCGCCGACGCGCGGATCACCCCGACCGCCGAGAGCGTGGTCATCGCCAGCGGCGATGGCATGAACAGCGTGCTGCGCAAACTGCGCGAGGCCGGCGTGGATGAAGGCCAGGATGCGCAGTGGCAGCTGCTGGCGCGCCAGCTCGATGCCGCCGGCAAACTGAAGGTGGGCGAATACGCGCTCAGCGCCGACCTGACCCCACGCGAACTGCTGCTGCGCATGCGCGCCGGCAAGGTGCTGCAGCACCGCGTCACGATCGTCGAGGGCTGGAACATCCGCCAGCTGCGTGCCGCGCTGAAGCGCGCCGAGCCGCTGCTGCACACCACCGACACGCTTGATGACGCGGCCCTGATGCAGCGTCTCGGTTTCGGTGGCCAGCATCCGGAAGGCCGCTTCCTGCCGGAGACCTACGTCTACCAGCGTGGCGACAGCGATCTGGACGTACTCAAGCGTGCCCACGCGGCGATGGAGAAGGCGCTGGACGAGGCGTGGGAAAGCCGCGCACCGGACCTGCCGATCAACACGCCGTATGAATTGCTGACGATGGCCTCGATCATCGAGAAGGAAACCGCGCTGGCCAGCGAGCGCCCGCAGATTGCCGGTGTGTTCATGCGCCGCCTGAAGATCGGCATGCGCCTGCAGACCGACCCGACCGTGATCTATGGCATCGGTGCCGCGTATGACGGCAACATCCGCCGCCGCGACCTGACCACCGATACGCCCTACAACACCTATACCCGTGCCGGCCTGACCCCGACCCCGATCGCCATGCCCAGCCGCGATGCGCTGATGGCGGCCGCGCAGCCACTGTCGGGCGACGCGCTGTACTTCGTCGCCGTCGGCGACGGCAGTGGCGCGCACGTGTTCTCGTCCAGCCTGGACCAGCACAACGCCGCAGTAGCCCGCTACCTGCAGCAGCTGCGCCGGCAACGTACCCAGGAGACCCCGGCGCAATGAGTCCCGCGCTGCTTCGCCACCCGCGTTTCGTCAGCCTGGAAGGCGGCGAGGGCGCGGGCAAGACCACCGCCATCAATGCCATCCGTGACTGCCTGCGCAGCCATGGCCACGAAGTGGTGCTGACCCGCGAGCCGGGCGGTACGCCGCTGGCCGAGCGCATCCGCGGCCTGGTGCTGAAGCCCGATGCCGAGATCGCCGCCGAGCCGCTCAGTGCCGAAGCCGAGCTGCTGCTGGTGTTCGCCGCCCGCGCCCAGCATGTACGCCAGGTGATCCAGCCGGCATTGCAGCGCGGCGCCTATGTGCTGAGTGATCGCTTCACCGATTCCAGCTATGCCTACCAGGGCGGTGGCCGCGGGCTTGATCCGCACTGGATTGCCGATCTGGAGCGCCGCGCGGTCGGCCTGTTGCCCGGCCTGACCCTGCTGCTGGACGTGGATGTGGCGGTGGGCCGCGCGCGTGCCAATGGCCGTGACCTGTGGCCGGACCGCATCGAGAGCGAGCAGGACGATTTCTTCCAGCGCGTGCGCGAAGTGTTCCGCCGCCGCGCACAGCAGGACCCGCAGCGCTTCGCCCTGATCGACGCCGGCCAGGTGCAGGCGCGCGTGGCGGCCGACGTGGTCGCGCGCGTCGAGCGCTGGCTGCAGGACGGGGAGGGCGCATGAGCACGTTCTCGCCGTGGCAGCAGCGCGCGTTCGAGCAGACCGTGGCCGCGCTCGATGCCGATCGCCTCGGTCATGGCCTGCTGATCTGCGGCCCCGCCGGGCTGGGCAAGCATGAGGTGGCGCTGGCGCTGGCCGACCATGTGCTGGCACGTGGCGACGCTGCACATGCCACGCGCACGCGCCAGCTGATCGCCGCCGGCACGCATCCGGACCTGCAGCTGGTCAGCTTCATTCCGAACAAGAGCGGCGACAAGCTGCGTACCGAGATCGTCATCGAGCAGGTGCGCGAGATCACCAACAAGCTGGCGCTGACCCCGCAGTACGGCGTGGCGCAGGTGGTGATCGTCGACCCGGCCGATGCGATCAACCGCTCGGCGGCCAATGCGCTGCTGAAGACGCTGGAAGAGCCGCAGCCCGGCCGCTACCTGTGGCTGATCAGCAGCGACCCGGCGCGCCTTCCGCAGACCGTGCGCAGCCGTTGCCAGCGGCTGGAGTTCAAGCTGCCGCCCCGCGATGAAGCACTGGCGTGGCTGCAGCAACAGGGCCACAGCGAAGCATCGGCGCGCGAGGCGCTGGACGCCGCGCGCGGCCATCCCGGCCAAGCCGACAACTGGCTGCGCGAAGACGGCCTGAGCCTGCGCCGCGAAGTGGGCCGGGAGCTGGAGCAGCTGGCCGCCGGCAAGACCGGCGCGGTAGAGCTGGCGCAGAAGTGGTGCGGTGATGACAACGCGGCGCTGCGCCTGCGTTTCGCTGCCGACCTGGCACTGGCCCAGGCCAGCACCGATGCCTTGACCACGCCGGAGCGATTGCACAAGCTTGCAGCCTGGTTCGATGCGGCCAACCGCACTCGCGACCTGCTGCGCACCACGGTGCGTGCAGACCTTGCGGTGGTGGAGTTGCTGCTGGCCTGGAACAAGGTGAACGAGCGGCCTGCCGCAAGGGGAAATCGATGAGTGCCAGCAACGCCCGCCAGGGCATCCTGTCCCTGGCCGTGAAGGACAAAGCCGCGCTGTACAGCGCGTACATGCCGTTCGTGAAGAATGGCGGCATCTTCGTGCCCACGCCCAAGCGCTACTTCCTGGGCGACGAAGTGTTCCTGCTGCTGACCCTGCCCGATTCCAGCGAGCGCCTGCCGGTGGCCGGCAAGGTGATCTGGGTGACCCCGGCCGGCGCGCAGGGCAACCGCACCGCCGGCATCGGCGTACAGCTGGCCGATGGTGCCGAAGGCGAGGGCGTGCGCCACAAGATCGAGACGCTGCTGGCCGGCCTGACCAGTTCGGACAAGCCGACCCATACGATGTGAGGCCCGAGCCACGCTCGGCTGCGTGCCTCGGAAAACGCCGGTGAACACCCATGTGAAAAAGTGTTGACGGCCTCTGAAAAGCCCCTATAATGAGCGGCTCAGCAACACACCGGGCGGTTAGCTCAGCGGTAGAGCATTGCCTTCACACGGCAAGGGTCACAGGTTCGATCCCTGTACCGCCCACCAAATAAATCCCTGATTTTTCAGGTGATATGAAGAAGCCGGCCTTGAGCCGGCTTTTTCGTAAGTGCAGGGTAAGTGCAAGCTTTAAATCACCCTCTTTCCGGTGATTTACGCTCAGCCCACCACATCCGGCCATCCGTGCCGCGCGCGCCCGGCCATGCTCACCATGCCACCGCTGGCAATGTCATCTGCAACCACGTCGATGATGAGTTTGCGGATCTCTGAGCCATCTGGCGCCGTCTGCCGCTGCTCCCGCGCCTGCACCCTGCCGCTGGTGCTGTTGTTGACCTCCACGATAAGGTCGCCCTGGCCGCTGCTGCGCCCGCTCAGCGCCACGCGTGCCGGAACCTGCCCACCGATGCCACCTGTGTCGTAGCCGCGCCGCAGCGACGCACGCAGAGCGTGGAAGGCCGAAGGCCCGCCCAGCGCGCGCATGTCGTCCTGGCTGAGCACACCCTCGCCCTTGTGGACGATACCGGCCGGCTCCAGGCGCCCCCCGTGGCCGGTGAACCCACCGCCGTCGAACCCGGGAATAACAATCTTCTCGGGCTGTACAGCACCGACTGGGCCGGCGAAAGCGTTGAACGCTGCGTTGAACAGAGCCGAGGTCGCCTGCTTGGCCGCGATCCGGGCCAGGTCGGCGATGATCGAGTTGGCCAGCTGGCTGAAACTGAGCTTGCCGGTCATCGCAAAGTTCACCAGCGACTCTTCCATGCCCTGGAAAGCGTTGGTGAATGCTTGGTTGCTCAGCTCCGCCGCGTTGGCCGCTTGGGAGCGATAGTCCTCGAAGGCGCGGTATGCGCCCAGCGACCAGTTGGTGATCGAACTCTGGCGGTCTACCTGGTACTGTGCCTCCCGCTGCAATGCCTCCTTGTGGTACTTGTCCAGCTCGGCCAGCTGTCGCGCGTATTGCTTGCTGGTGTAGCCATTGCCGTTGTTGGCGACGGCGTTGCGGTCGTTGAGGGCGGACAGGCGGCGGTCGTAGTCTTCCTTGAGCTGCAACTGGCGACGCATCCGCTCCATCTGCTCGCTGCCAGTGCCGATGCCGGCCAGGTCGATGGCGTTGCCCTGGCGCTGGGTGGCGGCGGCTTCGCCCAGCTCCTTCTGCAGGGCGAGCATGTCCTTAGCCGCCTTGCGGCCGGCTTCCATCTCGGCCACCTGGCGCCCCTGCGCCACCATGTTCTCCAGCATCGCCTTGGTGTTGCGCTCTTCCTCGGCGCTGATCTGACTCTTGGTCGAGCCAAGCTCGGCCAAGATGGTCACACGCAACCGCTCCGCAGCGGTCATGTTCTCGGTCATCCCCAGCTGCTCTTTGTCCAGAGCAATCTGCCGCTGGATGCGGTCGGTGATCGAGGCGTACTGGTTCTCTTGGGCCTTGTCGGCCGCAAGGTCAGCGCGCGTCGCCGCGGTGCTGGCCTTCTGCTCTTCCTTCCACGCCTTCTCGGCCGCCGCCTTTTGCATTGACAGGCGGATGTACTCGGCGCCAGTGCGGATCTTCTCCTGCACATCCGGGTCTGCCGTATTGCTGAAATCCACGCCGCCCTTGGCCTCGGCTCGCAACCAATCGCGCACGTCCAGCGCGGCCACCTGGCGCGCGCTCTTGCCGATGCGCTCGATCTGGCCGGGTAGGGTGGAGATCGCTTCACGGATCTTCTGGCTCGCGGTGCCGGCGGCATTGCCCAACCCGCCAAGCGCAGCAGCGTGCTCGCGTGCTGCGGCCGCGCCGGCAACTTGCTTGCCCGTGAACTGGTCCAACAGCCCGCCCTGGCGCTGGTACTCCGTTGCGGCGGTCGCGGCGGCGGACGTCTG
The DNA here is from genome assembly GCF_030237045.1 of Stenotrophomonas maltophilia group sp. Smal17. Lineage (NCBI taxonomy): Bacteria > Pseudomonadati > Pseudomonadota > Gammaproteobacteria > Lysobacterales > Lysobacteraceae > Stenotrophomonas > Stenotrophomonas maltophilia group sp. Smal17. The sequence continues at coordinate 46,844 of NZ_JASJSU010000005.1, read as the reverse complement.
CTCCACGAAACTGGACGCGATGCGCTTACCGGCCGGTGCGCCGTCCAGCAACTTGGAGTTGGCGGCGGCAACGGAGCTGGCGAAATCATCAGCGGTGATCTTGCCCGCATGCAGCTGCTCGCGGAGGCCGCGAACCTCGGTCGCATAGTTCCGGAACGGAATGCCGCCCACTTCCGAGCTGGCAGTGCCCACCATGCGATCAATTGCCGAGGCCAGTTCGCCGTAGGTTTCTTTCATGTCACCCTGCAGGCGCAGGATCTGCCCCGCCTGCATCTGAGGATTCAACTCACGGAACTTCTTTATCGTCTCGTCGGCAGTACCGTTGAAGTCGAGCAACGCGCGCTCGGCGTGGTTCGTGTTGTCCCTGAAAGCTAGCCAGCTGGCCGCAGTGCTGACAACCATGAACGCAAGGCCCACCGGCCCCCCGAAGAAGCTGAGCGCACTCTTGGCCTCCAGTCCCATGCTGCTGGCCGTCGCTGCGACGCCCTGCTGAGCCACCGAGAGGCCATCAAGGGCCACTTTGAGCTGCCTGGCCGCGATGGCCCGGTTTGCATCTGCCGCGATGCTACCGCCGTAGGCCGCTGCCCTTCGAACCTCCATCTCGGCTGAAACGAGGTCGGCGCGGGCCTTTCTCACCTGGGCAGCGGCGGCAGTTTCGGCCGCCATCGCTTGCTCCAGCATCGCCTGCCGGGTTGCTTTGAGACCTCGGACCCACTCGAAGGCTTGGCCACCAAGCTTCACCGCAGCGAACGAGCCAAGCAGCGCGGTTGCCACCGGGAGAATGGTGTTCATGTTCTCCAGCAGCACCGTGGTTCCGCGCAGGCCAGAGGCGACAACCTCGGAGAATGCCCCCTTGGTCAGCTCGTTTTTCATGTCCCGCCAGGCGTTACCAACGCGGTTGGATTCGGCCTGAATGGACTTTGCAGCGTCCTGCCAGCCGAAGGACATATCGTTGAATGCCTGGATCATGGCCGGGGTGAACTTCTTGGCATCCAGCAGACCGCCCTGCAGCAGTTGCTCGAAGGACTTGCCGGCCAGGTCCGTGCCCTCGGTCATCTTAAGCACCGCCTGCTGGAAGCGCGGCAGTACACCTGGGATTGCCTCATCGAGCTGGCTTTTCAGTTCCTCGGCCTGAAACTTGCCCTTGCCGAATGACTGCGCCAGCGCGGTGATCGCGCGGTCCACGCGTTCAGTGCTGAGGTGCATAGCCGTGGCCGAGCGCGACATGCTGGTGAACAGCTCTCGCTGGGTAGCCATGGCAACGCCGTTGGGGGTGGCCGAGGCGGTCAGTTGGGTGAAGCCCTCGGCGGCGCTCTTGAGGTCGAGGCCGAGATCCTTGGCGGTCTGCGCGACGAACGCATAGGCGTCCTGGGCCACTGCCGTGGAGCCGGTGGCGCCGCGCATGGAGTTCTGCATGGCCTCGAACTCCTTTCGGGCCTCTACCAGCGAGCCGATGCCCGCGCGAATCGACTGGAAGCCGACGAAGGCCACCGCCGCCCGGTTGAGGTTGGCGATAGACGTGGCGGTCTGCGCGGCCTCCTTGCGGATCTGGCCGAGGTTCTGATTTGCCACGCGAGCGGCATCGATCATGCCTGCGCGATAGTTGGCGGTGCTGGCGCGCAGCTGCACATCGATGGTTGCGGCGGAAGTAGACATTGTTGTTCCTCAGTTGAGGCGGCTGCCCGATGGCCCGCCGAAGAATTCTTCGCCGCCGTCATCGTCGTCAGAACCGTGGTTCACCTTCGATTCGTCAGCCGGCGTTGCGCCGAGCTTGGAAAGCATGGCGCTGAGAGCGTGCGTCGCGGACACGCTCAGCTCATCGCCAGACTCCATCTTGGCCGCGAGAATGCAGACCTGGCGCAGCAGGATGCGATGGGCGGCATTGAGCCACGGCATGTTGGCAACGCATTCGCGCCAGACGGCGAGCTGAGGGCGCGTCATGCCCTTGTAGGGAGTGCCTACCGGGTTGGGATTGGCTGGCGCAGACCTGTTCTTGTAACGGGCCGGGTCCTTAAGCGCGGCGCCCGACACCATCGCCTTTTTTGTGGGGGTTCTTGCCCTCGCCACGGTTCCTCCATGCCCTCTGAGGGGTCGTATTTCCAATTGCGGATGCGCGAACGTGGGGCCCAGGTCGGTCTAGGCTCGGGCGATTGGGATAAATCGCCCTCCCCCTACCTGAACGAACCTCGGTTCGCTGCTGCTGGTGGTCAGGTCACAGCGCGGGAATGCACCCGGAGGCGCCCGCAACGCGGGAGTACGCGCTGCCCTGACTGCCGTGGTTCTTCGAGCGATCCGGACACTCACGGCTTGTCCGTCGTCGCCTCAGCCGCCAGCTGGAGCGGCGGTGAGGTCGACCTTGAGCATGCCCTTGCGGTCCAGCACCAGCAGGCCGAGGCGCAGCTCGGCAAGGATGGTGATGAGGTTGCGCACCATCTGATCGTTGACCCAGCCGAAGGTGATCGACGGACGCTCGCGCATCAGCACCTTGGTGACGTTGGTGTCCAGCACAAGCGCCTGGCCGACCGGCACGGCCATGGTCTGGATCGGGGTGAGGTTGTAGATCGGGCTGTTGGTCGGACGGCTCCAGCCGCCGGCAACGTACTGGCCATCAGTGGCGCGCTCGGACGAGAAGTCGAAGTAGTCCAGCGGGTTCACGAACACGATGTTCGGCTGGTAGCCCTGGGAACTGAGCAAGGCGCCGGCGCGGCCAATGCGGTCCACCGGCTTGCCGGTGCCGCCTGCGAAGCTGTTGGCTTGGGTGAGCAGGCCCTTGATGTGGAACTGCGCGCCATCGCCCGACATGAGCTCGATATCGCTCTTGCTGGTCAGCTTGTAGCGCAGCAGCAGCTGGATGGTTTCCGACAGTCCGGCCACGTCGTCCATCACCTGCTTGGAAACTTCGGTGTGCACCGCGATGGTGGCGATGCTGGCCTCGTCCCATTCGGCCTTGAACTTGGCCTCAGCCTTGCGGGTGCCTTCGCCCTCCTGATAATCAGCGCCACCCTCGGAGAAGTCGAGCAGGGGATAGCCCACCTTGTTGCTGGTGGTGTCGCGCTGCGGCAGCACGTCCAGGACGCGCAGGCGCTGCTGTACCGGGGTCTGGATGGGCATCACGTCCGGCTGCACGTCGAAGCCAGCCGGCGGCGTCTCTGGCGAGCCCTGCAGCGAGGTCAGTGCCTTGAGGCCGATTTCCAGTTCGAGCTTGCCGCTGCTCTGCAACTTGCCGGCGCTGAACTGCTGGAACTGCTCATCCTTCAGCGCCTTGGTGATCGCGTCGGACACCGATTCCTGCTTGCGGCGCGCACCTGGCGCCAGCTTGACGCCTTTCTCTTCCATTCGCAGGACCTTGTCGGCCAGCTTGTCCAGCTCCTGGCTTTGTGCGTCGAGCTTGTCATTCACGGAATTCTGGAAGCCCTTGAGGGCTTCGCTGTGATCTTTCAGGGCCTTTTCGATTACGTCGGTCATGCGTTGTTCCTCAGTGAAAGGGTGATGGCGTCGAGCTCGCGGGCGAGCGTTTCAGCGCGCGCGTCGTCGTCGGTGGAAATGGCAGGCCACACGATGGCGGCTGACTTGCGGGCGAGACGGTTGGGCATGCCCACGTCCCGCAGGAGGTGTTCCAGCGCGCGCTCCGAATCCACCTGGGCCCAGCTCTTGACCGCATGGATTCGGCTACCCGCGTTCATCGGCTCGCGGCACAGGGAGATTTCAGGGATGGCGGTGATCTCGGTGAACACGCGATTGCGGCCCGAGGTTTCGGCGCTGCCGACGAAGCCCATGCTCAGCGCGCCCAGCGAGCGGTCACTGAGGCGGTCGTAGGCTTTGCGCCCTATGGTCTGCGCCGTGTTGATCTGGCCCTCGACCTCCAGGCCACGGTCAGTCACGGTCATCACGTCGATCACGCCGGCCACCTGGTCGGGATCGTGTTCGATGCGGATCTCTGGACGGCTCTTGGCTGCATCGACAGCGCGCGCCAGTGCGGACGGCAAGATGAGGTCGCCCTCGCGGTCAGGCGTGTCCAGGAAGGACCATGCCAGGCCAGCGAAGCGGCCTTGCCCGAGGGACTTTTCGATTACGAAGGAGGGGCTAACGATCACGCGCGGGAATCTCCGGTACAGGCTTGCCAAGTGAACTCATTGGCCGCTGCCGGATCGCTGATCGCGGAGTGTGCGGTGTCGGGATCGCGGATCGCCGACAACTGCAACGATACGCCTTCCAGCGCGCGGCTCAATGGGTTTCGTAACAACAGGCGATTGCGATACGCCTTCTGCCGACAGGCATCACTGCAGTAGGTGCGTGGTCTGCCTGTTGGTGAATTCGTGATGGGCTTTCCGCACAGCGCACATGCGGTACTGGTGCTGTCGCGTACGGTGGTGGTGAACCTGCCGCACTGGTGAACGTGCTGCATCGGGTGCAGCGGGCGCAGGTGGTGCACGACGTGCAGTGCAGGTAACGCTCGGAGCGTTAACAGCAGGGGCGGGGTGTGCGCAAAACTGCACACCCCCTGGTAGTAGTTATCTGTGCACTCACCTTGAGTACGGTTTGGGGCTGAAATTGGCCTTGACCGTACTCGCGGTGAGTACGCTTTCGTTAGATTCTCGTTACGTTTATGCATGACCGTACTCACCTTGAGTACGGGGCGTACTCGCCTTGAGTACCGTGTTTTTTTGGCATTCGGCAGCGTATGGCCTCCAGCGCATGTAGGTCTTCTTTGCGTCCACGTCATCGCCATTCGGACCGATGTTCGTCAGCAGGAAGGAGCGCGCGCGGCCGGTGCCGGTCTTCTGATCGAAGCTGCCGGCTTTGACTTCCTCGATCCACCCACGCTCCTCTAGAGCGGCGAAGGCCGCTTGCACCTTCGCCTGCCCGACATTCGCCAGTCGGCGCCGCGCCTCTCTCACGCTGAGGAAAACCTCGTTGCCGGTGGATGGTCTGTACAGCGCGCGAAGCTCCACCAGCAGCGCGCGGGCATCCGTGGAAAGGGTCCGGTACGCAGGGCAATCCAGCTCCCACGCGTACAAGCGGACGTGTGGTGACACGGGGACATAGACGCTGCTGCTGCGTCCCGTCGCCCGCGCGCGCCGTTTGGCCTGCCTGCGGGCTTCTCGCTCACTCATCAGCCTCCCCTACGATCACGATGCGCACCTTCTTCCCGAGGTAGTGCTTCGGGAGGGGAGTGAACGGAATGCAGGCACCAACCTGGGAGCGGCGGATCACGTCCACAGTCACCGCGTCCCGATAGCGACGCACGATGCGATTCGCTGCGTCGATGGCATCGCCTTGGCTATCCATGTCGCGGAGATTGATGGCCGCGGCTTCCAGTGAATCGAACAGGTCGTTCATCGCATACGCTCCCGCGCTGCCACCACCCGGGCGGCGCTCTGCAGCAGCTGGCCGACGCTACGGCCCCAATCCGCGCCGGCACGATCTGCACGGCGCTGGATCCACTCATGCACGCGCGCCTCGCTCGGGTTGCCTCGGTGCTGCAGGGCACAGTCGCCGCACAGCACATAGGGCAGGGACGCCCACCCGAACTCTCGCTCCACACGATGGAACGTGCCGAACACCGGCAGCAGCGGCTTGCCGCAGCAGTCGCAGGCAATGGGGATCACTTCGAATCGGCGGCTCATGGCGCGCGCTCCTGCTGGCGGGGTTGGGCGCGATCGATGGCAGCTGCCAGGCGCTCGGCGAGTGCCTGTAGGCGAGCCTCAGACAGTGTGGACAGCGGCGGAGTCCGCACGATGCGGTGTGCAGGGAAGGGGATGATGACGGCGTTCATCGGCGAGCCTCGCTACGCAGGGGCTCCAAGGTGTCGATGGCCAAGTGCAGGAGCAGCGCTACCGCGTCGCACATCGATTCCGCCTCTGGCTCGTCCAGCAGGTCATGGGACAGCTGATCGGGGGCTGCGGCCTGCAGCGCGCGGCCGCGCTGTTCCCGGATCAAAATCCTCTGGAGCCCACTGGCGGCGTACAGCGCGCGATCAACCATCTCCAGCCGGTACTGATCAGCGTGGTTGCTCTGCCGCCACTCCTCGCGCAGCCAGTCGTAGCGGGTGTCTGCCGGCTCCAGCACGTCAGAGTTTTCTGAATGCGCATCGGGGGTTTGCCCGATTGATTCGGGCGCTGGTTGCTGTACAGTCTTCTTCATGGTCTCGTTCCTGGTAAGGGTTCGATGGCTTTCACGGCTCACTCCGGCTGCAACCGGGTGGGCCGTTTTCATTTCAGGCGCGAGGGGCATCCGGCTTTCCCCCTTGAGATGCCTTCTCCATGGCCTGCTGGCATTCCACCAGCGCCGAGTGGCTGCACAGGCGCCGTTTGCCGTCCTTGTACGTGCGCAGATGCCCGCTGTTGATGAGCTGATATCCCCTGGTCCGCGACACCCCTATCTGCTCGAACGCCTCTTCGATGGGGTAGGCGAGTTTGGGTTTCGTTGCATCCTGTGACATAGTTGGGCTCTAGATGAATGGGTTCAGTGGGTTTAATGCTCACAAACCCACTGAATGTAGTTAGACACACCGGGATAGGCCATGTCAACGACCAAGAACAAGGGTGGGCGTCCGCCGCGCGCGCCGGGTGAAAAGCTGCAGCGCATAAACCTGACGCTTAGGCCGGGCCTGCTGTTTGGCTTAGAAGTGGTGGCGCGAGACCGCCGCACGTCACTGAGCCAGGCAGCGGAGTACCTGATTGAGCAGCAACTGCGCAGCTACCAAGTGGAGGGAGCACCTGCCACAAAGCTGTTGGACGGCGTGGTTGGCGTGATGCGGGATCACCTATCAAATGGGAATCCGCTGGTGGAGAAGGAGCCAGAAGACGCAGAGGAAGTGGCCGCTATGCTGCTGGCCAGCCCTTCGGGGCGGGCGTTCTTCATGCCAAATGCGCTCCAGACACCCAGCGAGCGTTACTTCCTCAGGTTCTACGCAAAGCTACTTCGCATTGCGAATGAGTCAGCCGCCGGCGGCGAGGACGAGCGCGCGACAGCAACGATGATGGCTGTCATGAGTTCTCTGGCGCGTCCCGAGTTGCTCGAGCAACTCTATGCAGCTGCTTCTGAAGGAGCGCAGAAGGGGGACTCGGAGGAAGAAGCTGCGAGGTCGGTTTACGACCAAATCGCTGCTATGGCAGCGGGCGACTAGATTCGATCCGCATGGCACCCGCAAACCTCAATATTGAGGTTTGCAGGCAAGTGGCTGATTTCAAAGCAAAGCTGAAAATTGAGCCGTGCTACAGGAACTGCACCTGTGCCAGCTTGTCGCGCGCTGCACCCTGCACCAGGTGGCCGTAGTGCTTCTCGATCATCGCCAACGACGTGCCGGCCAGCTTGGCCACGGTCAGCAGGTCCATGCCGCCCACGATGGCGTCGGTGATCCAACAATGGCGCAGCGTGTAGAGCGTCACGCCGGCAGGCAGTCCAGCGCGCGCTGAGGCATCCCGAACAAGCTCGCTCCAGTCGGTGGGCGTCCACACCTTCTTCCCGTCCTGGGTGAACAGGTGCGCCTTGGGTAGCTTCCCCTTGGCAAGGCGGTCGAACAGCGCAGTGGCAGCGGGGGAGAGCGGTATCTTGCGGTCGTGGTCCTTGCTGCGGAACCTGACACTGGCCGTGCGGCCGTCATAGTCCGAGCGCAGGCACAGCGACGGATCGCCCGGCCTGCAGCCCGTCAGGGCCACGCACTCGATCAGGTCGCGCACCGGCCCCTCAGCGGCCTCCAGCAGCGCGCGGCGCTGCTCACGCTCCAGGTACAACTCCCGGCGCTGCCCGGCATCCTTGAGCGGCTTCACGGCGTTCCACTCGAAGGCGAGGTCGGGGGATACCTTGCGGCGGGCCACGGCGTGGTTCAGTGCGGCCACCAGCGCTGTACGGATGCGGTTGATGCTGGAGCGCGCCAAGGGCTTCGCCACGGGTGGCCGGCCGCGCTTCACTGGCAGCGGCGGGAGGTCGCCTTTCTCCACGCGATCGCGCCAAGCTTCGATGTGATCCTGGTGGAGATCCTTCAGGCGCACCTTGCCCAGCTTGTCGCCATAGAGGCAGCGCTCAAACCGGCGCTTTGCGTCATCCGATGCGGTCTTGCGCCCATCCTTCTCCAAGGCGGTAATGTAGTCGCGGCAGGCATCGGCCACGGTGAGTTCGCTCTTGGGCGCCACCACGGCGAGCGGGGCGCCATGCTGGGATGCCTCCGACAGGGCGGCAAGGGCCGCAGCGCGCGCGCCGGCCAGCGTCATCACCGGGTGCTTGCCGAGCGTTCGGCGCTTCCCGCGACCCCACGTCACGATGTAGGACTTCACGCCCGAAGGCTGCACCCGCAGCAGCAGGCCCTTCATGTCGCTGTCGCTGATCTCGTAGGGCTTCTCGCTGGGCTGGGCCAGCTCCACTGCGCGGATCGTCAGCTTGGTTCCCATATCCCGTAAGTGCGTGGTAAGTGCAAATTGCAGTGTGCGACCAAATTCAGCGGGACGCAATGACACGGTAAATCAAGGGCTTTCAGGCAGTATCCTTGTGCCGCAAGGGACTATGCCATCCTTCAAGCGGCAAGGGTCACAGGTTCGATCCCTGTACCGCCCACCATGTTGCAGAACGGGTCACTGTGATGTGGCACGGCCGCATTGCCTCAGTTGAGATCCCCCAGCAGCTCGCGCGCGATCATCGCCGTGGCATCCAGCAGGTCGTGGCCGCTGCCGGCCTGCACCACCACCGCCAGCAGGCTGCGGCCCACTACGGCATTGCCGCCGCTCAGCTCCATCTCGCCTTCGAAGCACACATCGCTCAACCATTCATGCGCCTGCTGCAGCCCGCGCTTGCGCGCGTGGCTGAACTCCGCAAGCAGCTTTGCCCGGCCCGCTTCGTGTTCGCCATCGGCAAGCAGGCCAATGGCACCGCCGTGCGCTGCACGCCACACCGCAGGCAACGGACGGCCGTTCTCGTCCACCACGTCTGCTGACAACTGCGCGCAGTACATCTCGTAGCGCTTGCCTGCCGTGCTGGCCGGCACGATGCCGGCTTCGGCCAGCAGGCGCTCGGCTTCATGCAGATGATTGAACTTGAGACGCAGCAGGGCAGCGCGGCTCACTTGCTGGGCGAGCGCCTGCTGGTTGGCGGCAAACCAGACGTTCCAGCCGACCGTTGCGCGGCCTTCCAGGGCGGCCTTGAAGTACTCCAGGTGTTCGGCGTCCATTGCGGTCTCCTGCGATTCCCTGCGCGATTGTAGCTACGTCGCGACCGAGCGCTCAGGCGGTTCCACCTTCCAGGCAATGGTTGGCTTCGCGCACCAGTTGCCGTGCCGCCACGATCAGCCCATCGGTATGGAAGGCGCCCAGCTGTTCATCCGGACCGGCCTCGCTGCGCGCGCGGTCGGCGGCCTGCAGCAGATCGAGCACTGCGGTGAGTCCTGCCATCGAGCGGCGCAGCGACGCGTGATTGCCCGCGGCAAGGGTAAGACTGCTGCACGGTTGCCCATCCTCGCCCTCGGCGTTGTTGATGGCATTGAGGCACGCGAAAAACGCGGGTGACTGCATGGGCAGGTTCTGTTCGTCCAATGCGTATTCGATCTCGCGTGCGATGTCGTCGGGAACCTGGTTGGCGATGTCGGCAATCAATGCGTACAGGCGTGGAAGCGATGCGGCTCGTTTGGTCATGGCAAAACCCTCACTGGCGTAGGGCCACCTTCGGAATGAAGGTGGCGGACGGTGCGGGTTGGCGTACCAAGGCAGAAAGGCTCACACGGAGAAAAGGCCTGGCGGATCTTGCGATCCCCACACACCGCCCGCCATAGAAGGCAGTCGGTGCATTCTCTTCGCTGCGATCGAAATCGCAACATCGTGTGAGCCTGTTCGTTTATTCGAGACGCCAATCCCGACCAAGGTGTGCTGCCTTGGCGGGGCGATCATCGAATCGCTCGAACCCGAAAGTCAGTGAGGAAAGTTGCAACAAGGCCTTCCATGAGCCAGCGTCTCCGGATCTGAGCAGCAAAGCACTCGCACCGTGTGCGTCCCATCACCGATGGCGCAATTCGCCGCCCTCACCTGAACGGGGCAGCAGCACTCCTCAGATGCTCCAAGCGGCAATCACGTCATCCGGCGCCGGGGCGCCGGGCCCACGTGCCATCCATGAAAGCAGACGTTCCATCCATGCGCTGTGCCGCCGCTCACGACGGGCGTAGTCTCGTCTCACTACCGTCCTACCTAGCCCTGGAGCCCCGCCATGCCGCTCGCCCGCATCGATCTTCGCAAAGGTAAATCCGCCGACTACCTGCAACGCGTGGGTGAAGCCATCTACCAGGCCATGCGCGCGGTGGGCGTGCCGGAAAACGATCGCTTCCAGATCTTCCAGCAGCACGACGCCGGGACGCTGATCTACGACCCGGGCTACCTGGGCGTGGACCGCACCGACGACTTCATCTGCATCCAGATCACCTGGAACGAAGGGCGCACGCTGGAGCAGAAGAAGGCGCTGTATGCGGGCATCGCCGAGGGCCTGCACGCGGCGGTGGGTATCCGCCGCGAGGATGTGTTCATCAACCTGGTGGAAGTGAAGAAGGAGAACTGGTCGTTTGGCAATGGGGTGGCGCAGTACGTGAGTTGATGTGCAAAAAGCATCCACGCATGGCGTGGATCTACACTTCGCTGGCTACCTGCTCGCCTTCGGTGGCCGCGGCACTGCTGGCCGCCTTCACTGCATCGGCGCTGTTGGGTTGTTCGCATTCGATGCGGGTGACGTAGCCCTCGCTGCCGATGCTGTGCTCGGCGCGCTTGACCAGCCACTGGCCATCCACGCCTTCGCGGAACCCCTGCATCACCACGGTGGCTTCGGCCATCAGTGTCTCGCGGCCGGGCAGGGTGTAGCTGAGCGTCCGCGTCTGCCGTGCCTGCTCGCGATGCTTGGCGCGTGCGGCCGCCTCTGCGCTCTCCCGGTCGGCATAGGCCATGCGCAGGCGCATGATCGGTTCACCGCTGCCCACTTTCACTTCCTGGCGCTTGGCACCGCGCACATCGCGGTAGTAGGCAATGGTGGTGCCGGCATCTTCGCGTGCGGCAAGGGTTACCCGATAGTCGCTGCCGTCGGCCGGGGTAAGGGTGACATCGGGAATGCGCTCGCCGCTGGCGCTGGTGGATTCGCCCCGCTTCACGAACACCAGGCGCCCGCCTCCGGGCTTGGCGATGGCATCGTGCTGTTTGGCCAGGCGCAGCAGCAGGTTCATGTCCGACTCCTGCGACTGCACCGTCAGCGGCAGCACGATCGATGCCAGCGATGCGCTCACCGCTGCGTTCAGCCCATGCTCGCCGGCCATGCGCCGCACCATGTCGCCGATCGTGGTGCCCTTCTTCCAGGTGCGTGTCTTCTGCGTCTGCAGGTCGCTCTTGCCCCCCTTGCTGGTCTCGAACGGTGCCGCCCGGGCGCGCAGCGTCATGCTGCCGGGAAAGCCGGAGATCTCCACCTCGTCGCAGATGTACAGGCCCACGCGCCGCACTTGGCCGTCATAGCCGATGAAGGCTTCCAGTTCCGCGCCCACCGGTGGCAGCTGGATCGGATCGGACGGATCATGGTCGGCCAGCTGCAGTTCCAGCGTGTCGGACGTGTTGCCGGTCTCGTCGGTGATGCGCAGCGACTTGAAGCGCGCCATGATCTTGTCGGTGATGTCCTGGCTGTTGGCCACTACGCGGAAGGCCGGTGCGATGTTCAATCCCACAGGGCGACTCCCTTGCGCTCGCTGGCCGGGCGCTGCACCTCCGGCAGGGTGATCGCCACGCCGGCAGGCAGCACTGCGCCGCGCGCCGCCAGGCCCGGGTTGGCGTCGAGTACCGCGCGCAGGATGGCCGGTGACTGCTCGCCATAGTGCGCATACGCGATACGGTCTACGACGTCGCCGTCGCGGGTGCTATACGTTCGTGCCATTGCTGTGCTTCCGCAGTGAAAGGGTGAATTCCTGTTTCAGGATCGCGCTGTCGGCGGTGAACTCGCTGGCCGTGGCATCGATCTTCTCGATGACCCACAGGCCCAGGTTGCCGCCCTTGCCGGTCAGCAGTCGATGAGGCGTGCCCTGCGCGGCCAGCCTGCGCAGTTGTGCGAGCTCATTGCCGGCTCCGCGGAACTGGTAGTAGATGACGCCAGGCAGGGTCATGCTGGCCGAGCCCGGTCCGGTGTACTGCAGGGCCGCCATCTGGCCGACGCGGTCCTGCGCCTGCCAGCGATACTCGTTGGACTGCTGGATCTCCCGGAAGACCGCGGTGTTGAGGCTGAACTTGAAGCCGCCCAGCATCAGCAGGACCGGGGCGTTGCCGGAGTCGTTGGCTTTGAACTGCGACAGCAGCTTGTCCACTGCGCCGGTTACGAATTCGCGTTTCATGCTCAGTTCCTGTCTGCCAGGCCACCACGGGCGGTCACCGCGCTGCGACGCTGCAGCTCGTCGGCCGTGCGGCGCGCCACCGCTTCGCTGGATTCGCCTGGCTGCTGGTGGATGGTGATGTTGTTGGTCTGCTGCTGCTGCACCGTGGTGGCGCTGCGCGGTGTGGGCGAAGGCATCTCCGGTGCGGCACGCCCGGCCGGTGTACCAAAGGCATTCGGCATGCGTGGCTGCACGCTGGCGCTGTGCATGCTGGCGGGCGCGAGCATCACCGGAGGCAGCTGTATGCCGCCGTTTGCGCGTATCGCGCCGTAGGCATCGGCCGCGGTGTTCACACCGAACGCGATCTTGTCCTTGGCGGTGCCCAGCATGCCACCGACCTTGTCCATGATGGTGCCGACCACCTTCATGAAGGGGGCCATCTTGGTCATCATCGTGTCGATCACGCTGCTGACCTTTGCTGCAACCCAGTCCCAGGCACCGCCGAAGGTGACGACGATGAATCCGGCCACGGTGCCGATGACCTCACCGATCATCCTGAAGACCTCGGCGACGAAGCCAGCGACATGGATGACGGCGCGGAAGTTGAGCATGAGTGCTTCGCCCACCAGCTTGCCGATCTCGCCCACGCGGGAGAGTTCGTTTCCGGTGTACTGCGCCGGGGCCAGCATCCGCGACAGCCAGTCCCAGGCCTGCCCCAGCAGGGCGCTGACCGCTTCCCACGCTGGACGCAGCGGCGCAACGGCATTCACCAGTTCTCCCATCGCGGAGGTGCCCGCACTGCTGAGACCTTCCCATACACCGCCGAGGAAGGCCTTGATCGGCTCCCAGTACTTGCGGACAAGCAGGGCACCGGCAGTGAGCGCGGCCACAGCTACCGCGATAGGTCCGCCACCAATGGCCCCCACTGCGGTGGCGACGACGCGGAACACCGAGGCGATACGCATGGCCATCGGGCCGAAGCGCCCCAGCTGGGCCAGCAGGTTGCCGGCACGGAACAGCTGGAAGACCTTCTGCACGGCCAGGATCGGACCCTTCACGAACGTCCAGGCGTAACGGGCACCGAGTACCGCGCTGCGCATGGCGAGCATGCCCACCACCACCTTGGTGGTATTGGCGATCAGCTTCGGATTCTCGGTCACGAAGGTGGTTACGCCGTTCAGCAGTTCGGTCAGTTTCACCGCGGCGTCGCCGACCGCGGGCAGCAACGCCGCACCAAAGGCCTTGGACAGGTTGTCCACGGCGATCTTCGCGCCCTGGATCTTCTCCGGGTCGGTCTGCATGGCATTGGCGTAAGCCGCATCGGTGGTTCCGGCAGAGCCATTGAGCGCCTTGTCGCGGATCCGGGTGTACTGGTCCCAGTTCTGGATCATCGGGCCGACGAAGTTCTTCGCCTGTGCATCGCCGAACAGCTTGCCGATCTTCTGCTGATCGCCGGCCGTGGCCTGGATGATGGCCTGCATCGCAGCGTCGAACGGGTTGCCACCGCTGCTCTGCGCGTCGCTGATGACCTTGCGCAGGTCGAGGCCGAATCCCTTCTTGGCCTTGGCCTGGAGCTCGGGCGACATGATCGATGTCATGAAGCCCTTCATCTGGGTGGCTGCCTGGTCAGCGCCGCCCGCGGACCTGCGCGTGGCTTCCAGTGCCGCGCCCATGGTGGCCGCTGCGGCGTTGCCCTGCAGCTTCAGCGCCTGGAACGACGTTCCCAGCACCGGCATTACCTTGGCCATGTCCTTCAGCCCCAGCCCGCCCTGGCGGCTGCTGACGACCAGGACATCCAGCGCCGACTGCATGTTGGCAGGGTCGATGTCGAATGACTGCTGCAGGCCAACGGCGGCGCTGGAGACGTCGTCGATCCCGGTGCCGGTGACGGTGGCGGTGCGGCCGATGGCGCGCAGGCTGGTCTGCGCCGACTGTGCATCCATGCCGGCGTCGACCAGCAGCCGGATGGCGCGCTGCAGGTCATTCGCCTTCTGGTTGGTGTTGCCGGTCTCGGCCAGGATTGTCCTGCCCAGCGCCTTGACCTGGCCGTTGTCCAGGCCCGCTGCGCTGCCGATCTGCTGGTTCTGGCGGGCGAAGCTGGAGGCGTTCTCGACCGGCTTGGCCAGCTGGGTCACTGCGCTGCCGAGCAGGGTGCGTGACTCCTTGAAGGAGGTTCCCAGCTTCTTGCGGCTACGCAGATTGGCGGTGCTCGCCTTCTCGACGCGCTCCAGGCCGGTCTGCACCTTGCGCAGGCGATCGCCCTCGCTGGAGAGCCTGGCATACTCCTGGCGCAGCCCGGCAACGTTCTGCTTGAGCTTCACCAGCGAGGGGTTCGCCTTGCTCATGGAGCGCTGCTTGCGCTCCAGCCTGTCCAGTTCGCTGCCGATCTTCTTCAGTCCATCCTCGGTGGAGGACAGTGCGGACTTCAGCGAGCCCGAGATCGAGCCACCGATCGTGATCGTTGTCGTTTGAACGTTACTCGCCATGTACCGGCAATCCTTGTATCCACCAGATGAACTTCGACACCCGCAGCGTCATGATTTCGCGCAGGCCCCAGCCGGTATGGCCGGCCAGGGCGAGCACTCCCTGCCTGATCTGCGGCAGGGTCAGGTGGTAAAAAGCGCGACCCCCGACTGCAGGCGGGCGTAGTCGCGCAGCGGCAGCTTGCGCAGGTCGTCCGGCGGGATCTCGCACAGGTTGGCGATCATCCGGACCTCACGCTGTGCATCGCTGCCCTTGTCATCCTGGAACCGCTCCATGTCTTCCACGGTGGGTTCGCGCATGCGCAGCACGGCGGTCTCCACGCCATTGACCTGGCGCGGGCGGGTGAGGGTGACTTCGGCATAGCCATCGCGTTCGATGACGTGGTCGTTGGCGGTCTTGGTCTTGCTGGACATGGATGTGTTCCTGGAAATCGAGGGAGCGCGATGAAGGCGGGGGCGCGAGGCGCCCCCGGTGCTGTGGAGATGCGTGCGGGGTCAGATGCCCAGGGCGCTGCGCAGGCCGGCCAGCATGTCCACGCCGTTCTGCTTGGCGATCATGTTGACCACGTCCAGCTCCTGGACGACCAGCGGTCCGTGGGTGAGCTTGTAGTAGTTCAGCGCGAGCGAGATTTTCACCGTGCCCTTCTCGCCGGACTTGGACTCGCCACGATCGATGGCCTTGACCTTGCCGCGCATGTTGTGGACCACGGCGGTGATGCTGCCGTCGCTGGATTCGAGTGCCTCGCGTGCGGTGAAGGAATACTCCTTGCTCTCCACAACATGGAACTTGCCCATGATGTCCGGATCATCGGCGATGAGGACGGCCTCGGCTTCAAGCTTCTCGTGGCCCAGGGTGATTTCGGTCGGGGCGAACATGCCACCCGCCTGGAAATCCTCGGTCTTCAGCGTCAGCTTCGGAGCGGTGAAGGATTCCACGTTGCCGGCATAGCCCTTGCCATCGACGTAGAAGTTGAAGTTCTTGCGGACGTTGCGCGCCATGCTTAGAAGATCTCCGAGACGTAGTTGTTGTTCATGTGCATGCGGAAGGTCAGCTGTTCACCCGGGTAGGTCGGGGTGAAGTCGAAGTCCCAGTAGAAACGGCCCTGGGCCACGCTGTCCGCTGCGTTCAGATCGGGGTCGATCCAGCAGTTGCCGCCGAGGATCGCGCCCTGGGTCTTCAAGCCGCGCAGGAAGGCATTGACGCCCTCGCGCACGTCATCGACGTAGGTCTTGCTGATGCCGCGGTCGACAGCCCACAGATGGGCGGCCTCGAGGCTGTCGGCGATGATGTCGGCGGTGCGCACCACGCACAGGAACTGCCACTTCTGGTCGCTGCTGGCGGTGCGGTTGCCCCACAGGCGGAAGCCACCTTCGCGGATGATGGTCGCCACGTTGGACTGGTTCAGCAGGTTGGCGCGGCTGGTCGCGTCGGACAGGCCGAAGTCGATGGCACGCGCGGTACCAACCACGCCGTTGAGTTCCAGGTTCGACGGCGATGCCCACCAGCCGCGTTCGTTGTCGCTGCGGGCGATGGCGCCGGCCACGGCACCGGAGGCGTAGCGGGTGACGATGGCATCACCGGACTGCACCAGCAGCGCCGGGTCGACCACGTAGACGCGCTTGGAACCGGTCAGGGCGGTGGTGCTCTTGGCGGCCTCATCGTTGCTGTTCGGGCCGTCCTTGATGATCACCGCGCGCAGCTTGTCGGCGATGCCGAGCAGCTCGGCCACGACCGGGTTGGCCAGCAGCTCGGTGTCGCGCTTTTCATGGGTGTGGGTGAAGCCCGGTACCGCCAGGATGCGCGGCTTGATGCCCACCACCGACTTGGACGCCAGCAGCGCATGCACGCCGGTGTAGGCACCGGTCTGAGCATTCACGCCGCCCAGCACGTTGGCCAGGGTGTCATTCTCGGTCGCGCCCTTTTCCACGCGGATGACGACGACGACCGCGTTGGACTGGTCGAAGATGGCGTCGAGCTGGCCCGGGAGGGTGCCGTCATCGACTTCGGTAGCGGCGTTGGCGAGCAGCTTGGCAGCCTGCGAACGCGAGGTCACCAGGACCGGGGTGTTGTACGGGAAGGCGGTCTTGTCGGCGCGGGGCGCGGTGCCCACGATGCCGATGACACTGGTCGAAGCAACAGCGATCGAGCGGGAACCACCATCGATGTTGACGACCTGCACGCCATGCAGAAATTCGGCCATGCGTTGTTCTTTCCTTGGTTGGGTGGGTGCTGCGGTCGCGAGCTGCGCCGCATGGGTACATGTTCGTATCTGGCCGCGGCTGGATTAATTGCAGCCGTGGCCTGATGTCACGCCTGCGGTTGCGGGGTGGGTGTTGCGGGATCGGCCACGATCAACCAGGCCGCGCTGGCGTCGTCATAGATGATCGGGTAGCTGCGATCGGCCGGTGGTGCCAGATCGGTCACCGTGGGCGGCAACCCGACGCCACGCGGCAGTGGAGTCGCGAAGCTGGCATCGCTCTTGTTCCACAACGGTCGTGCGCTGTAGTCCGGCAGCAGCGTCCATTCGCGGCGCCCAGCGTTCCACGCGTTGTACTGCGGTGTGGTGCCGTCCAGCCGGAACGGTTCGGAGAGCGTCACGTCCTTGGGCAGGGGCTCGCCGAGCGTGAGGCGATTGGGCACCGCCATTGCTGTGCGGGTGTCCCACAGCATGCAGTTGCGGAAGTCGGCGACCGCTTCCCAGCGCGTGCCATCATCGGCCAGGCGCAGCGTCTGGTACTCGCCGGCGGGCTGGCGGGGGGCCAGGTCGACGGTGTAGTCGGGCAGGTTCCAGCGGCCGTCGGGGGAGGGCTGCAGACGGACCTTGCCCATGTAGGCGCGGGTGTCGGGGTCGTAGGAGTGCGCGAAGCGCGGTTCGATGGGCACGTTCATGTCCTCAGTAAGCGATGCAATAGATCATCCGCAGCCCGGCTGGCAGGTTGCGTTCGCCACCGGAGGTCTCCACCACGATGGCGTGGGTGTGGGCACCGGCGTCAGCGGCCGAGGCGGTGTGGCCGTGGTCGCCAACCTGGGCGATGGAGATGGTGTGCGAGTGGCCGCCGGCGCCGTTCATGCCGATGTTGTGGCCATGGCCGCCTGCGCCGTCGGTGGTAAAACTGTGTGCGTGTCCACCGGCCGGGCTGGTGTTGGGCCAGGGGTTGTCGTAGTCCAGGTTGCCGCGCGAGCCGACGTGATTGTTGTAGTCGGCGCCCCACGGATAGGTGGTACCCGATTCGGCGAACGCGGTGAGATGCTGGTGGTCGCCGATCCAGGATGTACCGCCGGTATGCGCGTGATGGCCCTGCGAGTCAGTCCACGCACCGTGCGCGTGGTCACCGACCGCGCTGGCGCTGGCGCCATGCGAGTGAGCGCCGCCTGCACCTACGGAAATGGCGTGGCTATGGTTGCCTGCCGTTGCCGTGCTTGCGCTATGGGCATGGCGGATCACCTCGCCCTGGGTGAAGCTGCCGACCGCTTCGGGATTCAGCGTGTGGGTGACGACCGTGCCTTCCTGCATTGCCGGCAGGTTGAAGGTGGTTGCGCCATCGCCGGCGCCGTAGCGGGTGCCGATGGCAGCGAACAGGGCCGGGTAGCTGGCACGCGGAACAGCGGCGCCATTGCACAGCAGCATGCCGTTGGGCGCGGTGGCACCGGCGAACAGGATCACCTGGCCGGGTACGTGCACGCTGGACGGCACGCCGGTCATGTTGCGCCAATCCAGATAGTGCGTGCCGTGTCGGCCGTCAAGCAGGTCGGCATCCAGGCCCTTGTCGGCGCCTTCATCCTTCAGCGCAGCCGATTTCAGCCCCAATGCGGAGCGGAACGCGGCTTCGGTGGCGATCGACAGCAGCGTCCGCACCAACTGCGTGGGTGCGCTGGCGCCCAATCGCTTGTCGATGAACGCACGCAGCCCGCGCGGGGTGACCGCACGTTGCGTGTCGGCACCTTCCTCGGCCTCGGTGGAGGTGGCCAGCTCCACCACGCCCTGCACCTCGGCGGTCGCCGGTGGGTAGATGAACTCGGCATTGCCGAACTCGATCAGCCCGGTATCGACTTCGCTGAAGCGGGTATCGGTGGAGAGCAACAGCATCGAGGCCGCAGTCTTCTCCATGATCGGATCGGCCTGGCCAAAGGTGGCGAACAGCGTGCCGTCGCCCAGGTACAGGCCGAAGCCTCGCAGGCTGTAGGCACTGGCGCTGTCGTCACGGATCGTGACGTGCAGTGTGTCATCGCCAACGGCCTTGCCACCGAACGTCAGGACACGCTTGATTTCGCCGGGCAGTGCAGTCAGCCCCGCCGATGGCGTGAACGCCGTGGAGGTCAGGCCGATCTCGGTGATCAGTACGGCGCTGGTGCCGGTATTGGGGGGATTGACCAGCTTGGCGAAGCCGGCGTCGGTGATTTTCAAGCGCATGCGGGGTTTACTCTCCGATCAGTTGGATGCGGCGGAAGGTGGTGCCACGGGCTCCTGCAAGCGCACCGATCTCGGCGCTGGCCTGCATGCCCTGGGTGAACGTGAAATGCGATCGCACCGGCTTGGTGCGGGTGATCTCGCCGATCACGTCGTCGACGAACTTGGCGGTTGCGGTCTCGCCGCCCTGGTTGGCGATGGTCATCACCGCTTCGAAGGTGTGAGGTGCGCCCTGCGGCTGCATCTCCCACCATTCGCGGATCAGGATCGAGCCACCGAACGCGGCGACAACGTCGCGCACGCTGCCCCACGTGCCCTTGCGGCGCTGGATCGCGATTGCCGCGCGCACGCGTGCACGCTTCACCTTGTCGGGCCAGTAGGCCTTCCATTCGTCGACTGACAGTGCCCAGGCCAGCCAGGGCAACAGCGCGGCCGGGCAGCGGTCGGCATCCCACAGTGCGGTGATGTCCACCGGCAGCGGGCGTGTGACCGCTGCGCGCGCCAGGGCCTGCTCGCTACGGGTGGAGTTGGGGGGCAACAGATGTGCGGCAGCAGGTACGCTGACCAGCGCATCGCCATCGATGATCGCGCCGGGGGGAGGCAGGTAGTTCAAGGTGACTACGTTGCCGGCCATGCTGTAGTCGATCCTTGTCATGGGTTGCGCGACGGCATGGATGTAGCTCGTCGCCACAGGGCCTGCTTCGGCCTGTGTGCCCCATACGTGGATGCGGCTGTCCGGCTTCAGGCCAGAGTTCCCGGCTGCCAGCCGATCCAGCACGATGCTCATGCCGCGTGGTGGGTCATCCGCAGTGGCGGTGTAGGTGTAGCTGTAACGCCTCCACTCGGTACCCACCTGCAGCTGGGTCCTGCCTGGGCCGGTCGTGCGCATGCCGAAGCCGATGACGCACGGCTCGGTTGCGCGCAGCCAGACGCTGATGGTGCGGACGGCGCCATCGGGAAACGCGCTTCCATCTTCGTCCACCAGGCCGGTGAAGCGCTGCCCTGGCCCGCCGATCGCATCGGAGGCAGGGAAGGAGAAGGCATTGGGGCTGCCATCAGGCGCGAATGACCCGGCAGACAGATTGGCAGGCTTGACGTAGTAGCCCGTCCAGCGGGGCACGTTGAAGGTTGCCGATAAGCGCTGCAGGTTGCGTCTTGGCGTGTCCGACAACTTCAGGCGCCCCTGCCAGTCGGTGCGGTACACCGACTGCAGGGAAGCCAGGGCGCCACCCGGATGACGGAACTGAAGGTTCTGCCCATCGACCGCACCGCGCAGGCGTGCGTTGATCAGGCGCGTGGTGGGATCACTCATCGTTGCCGCCATGGGTCAGGATCACCGTGCTGCAGTGAGTGGCCTGGGTGCGGTCTACCACTACATCAGCCAATGGGCTGGCGATCTCCACGCGCTGCACACCCTCGGCATGCAACGCGGCGAACAGGCCCGAGCGGGTCACGTCGCGGCCCAGGCGATGCGACTCGGCGATGTAGCGGTCCAGGCGCGTGCGGGCCTCGCCCAGTACCACCTGCGAGTCCGGGCCGGCGAAGGTGTAGAGCGTGGCGTTGATCGCGTAGTTGACGATCTCCGCCGACCGCACCAGCACGTGGTCGGTCAGCGGGCGCACGTCGGCCGCGCTGAGCTTTGCTTCCACTGCATCAAGCAGGCCCTGGGAAGCGGCACCATTGGCTTCGCGCGACAGCACCGAAACCACCACCACACCGGGTGAGGAGCTGGTCGCGCTGGCGTCGAGCACGCGGGCGTCGGCGCTAAGGGCGTGGAAGATGTAGGCGCCCTCCGGCCCGGCCACGCTGAAGCCTTCCGGGCCCAGCTGGATGCGGCGACGGAAATCCTCATCACCTTCGTAGCGCGGTGGAATGCCCTCCTGCGGCTTGCCCGGGTCCAGCACCTGGCGGGCGATGCCGAAGATCGCAGCGAGATGGTCCAGGTCACTGCCGACCGCGTAGGCCAGCATCACGCCACGCGCGGCGTCGTTGACGCGCTGGCGGTCGAGCAGGCGCAGGTAGGTGCAGACCTCCAGGATCTTGAAAGCAGGGTCCGACGGCAGCAGCGCGTCGAACGTGGGATCCAGGGCCTGCAGCGCGGTCAGCGATTCATCGAACATGGCTTCGAAATCGAGCACTTCGATGACCGCCGGTGCAGGCAGCTGGGACAGATTGACACTGGTGAACGAGCCGGATGCCACGGTTAGCGAACCTCGATTCCTTCGATGGTGATGGCCTCGCCGTCCGGCAGGTGGATCCCGGTCACTGCCAGGATCATCACGCCGGGGGCGGGGAGGGAGACGTCGACGTTCTCGACGTGGAGCCGCGGTTCCCATCGCGCCAGGGCGTCGACGGTGGCGGCAATCAGGTCCATGCGCAGCGAGCGATTGGTGGGCGCATCGATCAGTTCAAACACGCGTGAGCCGTATTCGCGGCGCAGTACGCGGGAGCCAAGGGGCGTGGTGAGGATGTCACGCACGGACTGGTGCAGATGGGCCAGCCCATCCAGGGATTTGCCGGTGTTGGCGTCGATTCCTCGCATGGTCTCTATCGTCGTGGAGTGCAGGTTTTGAGGGCATTGCAGGCGTGGCCGGTCAGGCCTGGGCCGGCGTGGTCGGGGCGGTGGGGCCCTGCGCGGTGTGCTTGTGTGCCTTCAGGCCGATGGCGCCGGCCTTGATCTCCGCCGGGGTGCTGATGTCCTTGCCGGCGGTGATCGCACCTGTCACGTCCAGGTCGCCGGTGGCCTTGATCGACGGTGTATCGAGCAGCACCGATTCACTGGCGATCACCTGCGCGCTTGCACAGGTCACGATGACCTTGCCGCTGCCGACGTTGACGCTGAGCGTGGTGGTTTCCTGGTCGTACTCGACGATGCTGCCGTCGGCGTACTGGGTACGCTGCCGCAAGCGCGAGTCGGCTGGTGCGGCAAAGCGGTCCTGGTACAGGCTGCCCAGCACCAGCGCCTGGCCCGGGTCGCCATAGGGACAGGCCAGCACCACCTGCTCGCCCGGTTCGGGAGCACACCAGCTGCGCGCGCCCGGCCCGGCCCGTCGTTCCAGCCAGGGAATCCAGTCGGTGAGCATGCCGTCGGCATCGACGCGTACGCGCGCTGCGCCTTCGTCGAGCTCGCGCACGACGCCGATCATCAACAGGTTGCCGATCAGCCGTGCGTGCTCGGCGCTCATGGCGCGTGCTCCGGCAGTGGCTGGTAGCGTGGCTCATGGGCGCGGCCGATCTCGGGCGCGAAGCTGTAGAAGGCCTGCGGCACCACGCCGCCGGTGTCCTCCCACGCGTTGCTGCCCAGGGCGATCGGCAGCGACCACTCGACCACCCAGCTGCGGAGACCAGGCTGTGCCGTCGCAACGTCTTCGGGCAACGCGGCGATCACATCGATGGCGCCGCTGGCGGCCCCGGGGAAGCGGCCGAGCTGGTGCAGCCAGGTTGCCAGGGCGACGGCGGCATTGCGTACCTGCAGCGCTGCATCGGCATTGGCCGCTACGACAATGCGTGCCTCGAAGCGCAGCAGGGCGTGCAGCAGGCCGCTGCCGTCGCTGTTTTCCTTGTTGCGATCACAACGGGTCATGGCCAGCAGGCAGGCCGGCATGGGCATGTTGTCCGTGCTGGATTCCCGATAGAACGCAACGGTGGCAAGGCCCGGGAAGTGCGCGCGTATCGCGGTTTCGATGGCGCTGTGCAGCGCGTCGAGCGTCGGAGGTGGGGAATCGGTCGCCATGTCAGCTCATGCAGTGAATGGAAGGAGGGCAGGGCCGGTGCGGCCCATGCGGTCTGCAGCCAGTGTTGCCATCACCGGAGGTGGGCGGCACTGCAGGCGTGACCGCGAGCGGCGGGGTCAGGGCAGGGTCCTGCTGGCGCCGGCTGCAGTGCCGCAGCTGGCAGGCGCGACCGGCAACGCACCGTTGATGGTGAAACCGCGCTGGTTGCCAAGGCTGCACAACAGCGCCCGCAGCTGGTCGGCGAGTTCGTGGTATCGGCGCGCGACGGCGACGTGGTTGCGCAGCAGCGCATCGTCGTCGGCGCCCTGCAGGTCCGGCAGCTCAGGGGGTGTCTGCAACTGTGCCGGTGCGATGCTGAGGTCAACGTGGCAGGGCATGGCCGGCGTTGGCTTCGCGCCAGATGCGCACGAACTCAGCATCAGCGTCGCCGCGATCGCGGCCAGGAGTCTTGGCATGGGTGTCGATGTCCCGTTGCAGGGCGTTGAACTGCTGGGTGCGCTCGGCCTGTGTGGCCAGGCGCTGTGATTCGGCCCGGGCGCCGGCCCGGGCATTGGCGAGTTCCTGCTGATGTGCGGCCAGCGCCGTATCAGCGCGGGATGCCTGCTGCGCGGCCTGGGCGCTCGCAACGGCCAGGTCCGCGCTGCGGTCCCGCAGGGTCCACCCCAGCCAGGCGAAACCCGCATGACTGCCGACGAGCAGCAGCAGGCCGACGCGCAGCCTCAGCGCGAGCGGGGTCATCCCAGGGCTCCTCCTGCGGCGCGATAAGCCGCACGCAGCGTCTCCAGCGCGTGTTCCTTCTGCCCGTAACCTGCGCCGGGCAGCGATGCCCAGATGCGCCGTGCCGCGCCGACGGCGGCGTCGAAACGTCCCAGCCGGACCAGCTCGTAGGCACCGCATTGCTTGAGCAGGGCGACCGCGGCGCGATCCTGCGAGACCGGGCCGAAGTCGGGCAGGCCCAGGCGTGCGCGCAGGTCGTCCCAGGTACTGCGCAGGAACTGGTAGCGGCCGGCAGCGCTGGATTTGATGCCGTAGCGTGGCAGTGACACCAGGACGCGGGGATGGTCGCGGTAGGTTTCGAACAGCTGGCCGCCGACGATCACGTCGTAGCCGCGGTCACGTGAGCGCTGGCCGGGAATGTCGGTACCCTCGGACACCGCCAGCATGTCGAGGAACGCGGCCACGTTGGCACCGCCGAGGGCGCTGGCTGCGGCGGCGGTCATGCGGCCGCCTCCGGCTGCTTGCGCACCAGTGCCAGCAGCGCGTCTATCTGCACGCTCTGCTGGGCGATCTGTGCACGCAGGGCGTTGACCTCGCCACGCAGTTGCCCGATCTCCTGCGCCATCGCCTCGCGTTCGTGCATCAGGCCATCGGCACGGGTGCGCTCGGCGGCAAGTTGCTCCTGCAGGGTGCGCAGGGTGTTGCTGGTGGCTTCATCGGCGGTGCGGTCGACCTTGGCCGACGACAGCCATTGGCGCAGCCACAGCGACACCGCGATGAGTACGCCGGAGGTACCCCCCAGGTACTTGGCCCAGTCCGGCAGGCCGGCCAGCAGATCGCTCTCGTTCATGCGCGTGCGTATCCCTTCAGCAGGGCCGGGTGCACCGCCGGCGGTGGCGTGGAGCGGGCGCCACGCAGGGCGCGCTTGATGGTGGTCTGCGAGACGCCGAATTCCCGCGCGACGTGGTCGCGTGGCATGCCGCTGGCAACGGCATGTGCGATCTGTTCGCGGCGCTGATGCGCCCCGGCGGCGAAGCAGGACGCCAGGAACAGCAGCTCGCCACCGAAGTGCGCGACCAGCCGCTGGGCGACGTCGCGGCCGAGGATGTCGATCAGGCGATGCTGGTCGGGCAGGGTGGACGGAACGTAGACGATGACGCGGTGGCGGCCGGTGGTGCTGGAGGTGGTCGGCGGCCACGCACGCACCAGCGTGAGGGCCGCGGATTCGCCGATGACCTCGGCGAGGGTCTGGATGCTGTCGGGCAGGGCGTTCATGAGGGGTGTCGTCAGTGGCATTGATCTCCACTGTTGCCATCCCGTCCCCTCGGTCAACACCTTTCATCTACTTTCGATGCGATGTGCTGAAGGCATTCAATGAGCCTGAGCACAGGTGAGGAGTACGCTGCGGATGCCTGCAACGGTTGCTGCCGGGCGGCCATTGCTGCGGTTGTTTTCCGTAATCCTGTACTCGCTGTCCTCACCCCGGGGAAACAGAGGCAGGTCAAGGGAACGCGGTGGGGATGGGGTGAGGATGGCCCCCCGCGGCTCGTCCTCATGCATGGGCGCAGGCCCGGAAACGAAAAAGCCCCGGACGATGCCGGGGCTTCAGGACTGCAGGTGGGGCTGGGTCAAAGGTCGAACACCAGGTTGCCGCCGGTCTTGCGTGGGATGTAGCCGGCGTCGCGCAACCAGCGCGCCGCGTTGACCTGGTCCATGCGCTTGACCGGAAAGCGGTTGGCGAACATCAGGAAGCGCGCCACCGTGATCGATTCACCCTTGCCCTTCAGGGCGGCCAGGGTTTCGGTGAACCACGGTGCGGGCGGCTGCTGCCTGCCGGGGCGGGCCACGGTACGGGCCTGCGTCGTGCTGCCATCGCCCGCCTGGGTGCAGGCCTGCGAGCACAGCGAGATGAAGATCGCATCCAGGCTCACGATGTCCTTGCCACCCTTGGGCTGGGACTTGAACAATTCGATGGCCTTGAGGCGCGTCGACGCGAACTGTTCGACCTCCATGGGGTTTCCTCTCTGCGAAAATGATTGGGGGATGCAGGGTGACGACAGGTGTCGTCGGTGATGAGGCGACCTTACATCATTCTCGCCGATGATGGGCCACGACCTGCGCTCGGATGAGTGGGAAGAGAGATCACACGGCCCCGTGCCGCGTTCAGATCACGCCGCGCGACAGCAGCTGGTCCAGCGTCCTGCGCACCAGATCGGCCGGGGTGCCGTCATTGTTTACTTCGATGTCGACCAGGTGGTCCGGCAAGGCCTGTTCGCTGGCATGGCCCGGACGGCTGACGCGGATCACGACACCGCCACGGCGGCGGATCGCGCGGGCTTCATCGGCCAAGCGCACATCCGGCACCAGTCCGCCTGCAGGCAGGCGTGCGAACAACGAGCGCACCCGCAGCTCGGGGAGGTTGCAATCACACCCCGATCCGGTGCCGGCGCTCTGCATCAACTGCTGAGGGATGAGCTCAGCCAGCGCCCACAGCGGTGCCGCAAAGCTGTCGCAGGGCAGCGCCAGTGCAGAGGCCAGTCCATTGGCCAGGGCGTCCTTGCCCGCATGCTTGGCGCCGGCGATGCCGATGTAGAGCGGGCCCACCGCCTGCGGGGCAGGCCGCAGCGGCGTGCGGCCCAGGGCGGGGCCGGCACGGAATGCGGCCAGGGTGTCGGCGATCATGCGATGGCCACTGTCGAGGGAGGCGGGAATCATGCGGAATCTACTCCTGGAAGAAGGTGGCAGCCGGCGATGGGTCAGGAATCGCGACCGCCAGCACCGCGCGCGCGCAGCAGGCGTTGGGTGATGCGTCCCCCGCGGGCGGCGGCCGCGACAGGGTCAAAGCAGAGCATGGCGGTGCGGGTACGACGGCCAGCGGCAAGGTGGTCGCGGATGGTCCGTTCGGACAGCACCGGTACCCGCTGGTGGATCTGCCGCACGGTCAGCTGTTCGCCTTCGAAGGCATGCAGTTGGGGACGAGGCATGACGGAAGCGCTCCTGGAAGGTGGCGTGGCCGAGATAGGCATCTTGCCTTCACGGGCCGCCTTAGTCAACACCTTGCATCTACTTGTATCTCGGATCGTGCCGCCGGTGGTGGTCCCCGCCAATGCCCTTCTCGTGCACCCGGGGGGAACGTGGCTCTAGAACGGGCCTGCCGCCTGCTCGCCGAGGTTGAGCCTGCGCGGCGGCATCAGCCAGACCTTGGCCCGCTCCTTGCCGACCACGCGGGTGCGTACGCCATGGCGCTTGACCACATAGGCGGCCGCCTCGTTGACATCGCGGCGGTTCGGCTTGTCGATGCCTGCGGCAATGACGATCTCGGTGGCGCGGTAGTGTGCGTTCCAGTGCTCGGTCGGCAGCGACCAATCGAAGCGGCGGTCGATCAGTTCGGCAATCGGCGAGATCGGTTCGTGCTCGCTGTTGGTGGCATTCAGCGCATCCAGCTCCTCACCGGACAGGTGCCAGGTCTCGCCGTTGCGGTACAGCGCATGGGCCTCGGACCACACCTGCTGCATGTCGATGCGCGCCGGTTCGCCCAGTGCCACGGCATGCACGGTCCACCAGCGCGTGTTGCCGGTCGCGTCGCGCAGGAAGCGCTCGTCATTGACACTGGCAAACAGGATGGTCCGGCGCGCGTAGCGCGACTCGTTGCGCGCGTATGGACGGCGGATCTCATCATGGCTGCGCGAGATGAACGATTTCAGCGCGGCGATATCGGTGCGGCGGAAGGTGGCATCCACTTCACCCAGTTCGACGATCCACTTGGAGATGACCTGCTTGACGCTGTCCTTGTTGGCCGGATCGAGCACCACGCCGTCGGCGATCAGCTGCAGTTCCGGCGGTGCCAGCTGCCGGGCCCAGCGTGTCTTGCCCAGATTCTGCTTCGAGACGAACGTCAGCACACCCCGCGCCACCACGCCATCCGGTTCAAAGGCCGCCGCCACGCCGGAGACCAGCCAGCGTCGCATCAGTACTTCCTTCAGGATGCGCCCGTCGGCCATGCGGGTGGGCTGCGCTTCCTGCACCGTATCGAAGAAGGCCTGCAGGCGGGACTGGCCATCCCACGGGCGTGAGGTGATCCAGCTGGCGACCGGATTGTAGGGGTTGGCTTCGGCCACCTGGCACAGGTTGGTTTCGAAGCTGGCGGTGGTCATGCCAGCGCGGTGCATGCAGTCCATCACTTCACCGGCAGCCACTTCCTTGGCATTGTCCACCGTGCTCTGCAGGCCCGGCACCAGGATCTCCAGGTCCTTGCGGATGACGTTGTAGCGCACGGTCACGCCGGTGCGCCGGCACAGTTCGGCCAGATTGCGCGCTGTGGGCAATGGGCGGCCGCGCGTGCTGGTATCGGGAAAGGGCGTGAAGGCATCGAATGCGGACAGGTTGCCAGGCACCTGATAGCTCGCGCTGGCTGCCGAAGGTGCGACGTCGCCGGCCGTGTCATCTTCCACCACGGCGGCTGGCGGTGGCAGGAGCTGGGCGCGGACCGTCTCCAGCCCTTCGCGCAGATGCAGGTCGTTGAAGTCGGTGGGGCGGTCACTGTCACCGTGCACCGCGGAGAACTCGGGCCATGCCACGCGTGCATCGATCTCCGCAGCGGCGCGCGTTGCCTGGGTGACGCCGGGATTGTCCACGGGTTGCCGGGTCCATTGATCGTTGTCCGCGCAGAGCACGAACACACCATCGGGCACGGCGCCGCGCCAGGCACGGGCGACTGCGGCGAGGTTGCCGGCATCCCAGGCGACCACCACGCACCAACCGGTGGCCTGATGGATGGAGGCGGCGGTGGCATAGCCCTCGGCGATGGCGATCGGCTGTGCAGCGAGCGGTTTGCCGATGACATGGAAACACCCCTGTTTGCGGCCACCGGACAGGAAGTCCTTGTCGCGTCCCAGTGCGGGTTCCATGCGCGGAAAGATCGCCTGCAGCGAAACGATCCGACCGGCAGCGTTCATCACCGGCACCAGCAGCGTGTTGTCGATGTGGCGGAAGACCAGGCCGTCGCTGTTGCGTACCGGCCACGGCGCCACGCGCAGGCCATGCGCAGGGATGCCCTTGCGCACCAGATAGGGATGGCTGCCGTCCGCCGGTACGGCGCGGTTCCACAGGACGTTGGCGGCCTTGGCGGCGGCCTCCTCGCGCTCGCGCTGCTGCTGCTCGCGTTCGGCACGGGCCGCCTCCTGGCGGTGGCGGATGGCGCGCTGTTCGGCGGCGCTGAGCGTGCCGGGTGACTTCGCGCACCAGGCATGACGGGTGCCGGTGCGCCAGCTGCCGAACTCGCCTGCCGGCACCTGGTCGCCGAACAATACGGCCCACCCATTGCGTGTGCCGGGGCGATCACCCTGCACATGGAAGCGCACCAGTGTGCCGTCGGCATTGAGTGCCTCGCGGCCGCGTGCGTCCGGCACGATGCCGTGTGCGTGCATGACCTGCAGGAACGCAGGAACGACGTCCTGCGCTGGGTGCGATGTGTGCATTCGGCGAAGCCCCTTGAAGCGTGGTCCGGTTCACCGCAGCCTGTCGATGCGCAGCGTGATTCATGCCGGGCGCAGTGCACGTGGCGACCGGCCGACGCGGCAGGGTCAGCCGCAGAGGGGAGGCGGTGATGCGGCCATGGTGTCGGAATGACCTCTCTTTTGCAACACCTTACGACACCTTGCATCCCTGATCCCGACAGTGCGGCCGGGTGTCATGAGGATCTGCGATGACTTTCGCAGATTGTCGCTTCTGCGGCGGCGTGTCGCAGTTGGCGAGAACCGTTTTTCCGATGATGCCGTTGCCGTCAGATACGGCCTTCCGACTCGCCTTCCGCCCTTCCGGGCGCCCATGCACAAGGAGCCTGCATGCCTGAAATCCACTGCAACCACAAACGCCGAACCAATGCCGGGAGCGACTCATCCAACGCCGTTGATGCGTTCTCAATCGGTGCGACTACCCCCCGATAAAATACAGCCTGCATGACGGACACCATCGACGAAGCGCAGGAACTGGAAGCGCGCCATCTGCAACACGCATTGGCCCAGCACGCAACGCGGGCCCGCACTGTTGCCCCTCTCACGCCCATTGGGGAATGCCACAACCCGGACTGCAGCGAAGACTTCGACAACGATCCGGCCAGGCTGTTCTGTGGGCCTGCCTGTGCCGAGCGCTACGAAGCCATCCATCAACACCGCAACGCATAGGAACAGGGGACATGTCTCTGAACAGCAACGACGCTGGCTTCACCGAACGCATCGCCGCAGTGTCGGCCGAGCTCGCCGTGCTGGTGAGCCTGGTGGAGAACCACGTCCATCTGCAGTTGGCCGATCTGGCCGATTCGGGTGACGTGGATGCGCAGGAGCGATTCGCGGTCGCCGATCCGGAGCGCTGGTTGGAGAACGCCCGCAACAGCCTGCAGGCGGGCGTGATGTTCCTGGAACGCGCGGTGCGGCAGCCCGCCCGGTTCTAGCGTTGCCGCGTGGGGGCGGAAGGGGCCGGTGTGGTCGCCTTCCGTCCCCACCGGAGTACTCGGCGCGCTGCACAGCGGGGGCTGCGTCATAACGTCGCACCGCCTGTGCAGCAACCCTGAACTTGGTCCAAGGTTGGGCGGGGCCCCGTAGAATGGCCGCGTGCGCCGTTCTGTTCTCCACCGCCGGTTCCTGGCCCTGGCATGGCTTGCCATGCTGCTGGTGCTGCTCGCCCCGCTGGTGAGCCGCTGGCTGGCGCATGGCCACGTTGCGGCCAGCGCAACGGTGTTGGCGATGGACCACAGCCTGCACGCACAGCATGCGATGGACGGCCACCACGACCATCATGCGATGGCGATGCCGCACGGCGAAGCGGCACCGAAGCCTGCTGCCGACCCCCATGCCGATCATGAGATGGGCGTGGACTGCGATTACTGCCTGATCGCCGCACGGATGATCACCCTGCTGGTGGCAGCGTTGCTGCTGCTGGCACCGATGACGCCGGTCTGCCGTGCGTTGCGCGGGGCGGTGCAGGCCCTGCCGCAACGGATCAGCGGCACCCTGGGAGCGCGTGGGCCACCGGTCCTCAGGGCCGCCTGAGCCGCACGCGCGCTGCAGTGATCTTCCTGCCATGAGGCTGTCGGCCACGGCCGGTGCCCGCACGCGCGTGCCTATCCCTTTCTGATTGCTGCCCTGCAATGCGGGGTGGCCTTGCATGCCGTGACCCAATGAAAACCAACCCCAACTCCGCGTGCCTGCGCCGGGCGCTGCTGCCTGCGCTGTGTGCCTGGCTTCTGCAGGCGGCGCCTGCCCTTGCCGCCGATACGGCGCCTCCCACCACGCTGGATACCGTGCGCGTGGTGGATGCCCGCAGCGGCGAGCTGTCCTCCTCCGCCAGCGCCGGTTCCGCGCTGGGCCTGAGCGTGCTGCAGACGCCGGCCGCGCTCACCGTCATCAGCCGCGACCAGCTGGAGCAGCGCGGCGATACCAACCTCAATGATGCGATCAGCCGCGCAGGTGCGATCAGCGCCATGCCGCATCCCGGCAACGGGCTGAGTGCGCTGTCCAGCCGTGGTTTCACCGATGGGGCGTCGGTGATGCGGTTGTATGACGGGCTGCGCCAGTACGGGGGCGTGGGCATCACCTTCCCGTTCGATACCTGGTCGATCGAGCGCATCGAAGTGCTGCGTGGGCCGGCCTCGGTGATCCATGGCGACGGCGCGATCGGCGGGGTCATCAACATCGTGCCGAAGAAGCCCTCGCGCGGCGCCATCGAGAACGAAGTCAGCGTGACCGTCGGCAGCGAGGACACCGCACGCCTTGGATTCGGCAGCGGCGGCGCGCTGACTCCGGCGCTGGCGTACCGGCTGGACATGAGTGGCAATTACAGCGCGGGGTGGGTCGACCGCGGGCGCAACAGCGACGCCACCTTCTCCGGTGCGCTGCTGTGGCAGCCGCGCAATGACCTGCAGCTGACCCTCACCCATGCGCAGGGCCAGCAGAGGCCGATGCGCTACTTCGGCACGCCGTTGATCGACGGTCGCCAGCTGGACGCGCTGCGCCACCGCAACTTCAACGTGGAAGACAGCCAGATCCGCTTCCGTGACCGCTGGACCCAGCTCGACGCGCTGTGGACGCCCACCGCGAACGTGGAGTGGCGCACCCGCGTCTACCAGATCGACAGCCAGCGCGACTGGCGCAACGCCGAGGCCTATGTCTACAACCCACGCACCGGCCTGGTTGATCGGTCCGGCAACACCCGGATCACCCACAACCAGGACCAGACCGGGTTGACCTCGACGCTGCGCGTGCAGGGTGAGGTGGGCGGCCTGGCGAACAGTTTCGCGGTGGGACTGGATGCCAACCGTGCGCACTTCAAGCACACCAACAACACCTATGCCGGCAGTTCGGGTCCGGTCGATCCGTTCCATCCGGTGCCCGGCACGTTCGTCAGCGATGCGCCGAACCTGCCGCGCTACCGCAACCGCGCCGAGCAGTATGCGCTGTTCGTGGAAGACCGGCTGGCACTGGGTGAGCGCTGGTCGGTGCTGGGTGGGCTGCGCCACGATCGTGCCGACATTGATCGTACCGATCTGATAAGCGGCCAGCGTGCGTTCTCGAAGACCTACAGCAGCACCGGGTGGCGCGCGGGCACGGTGTTTGCGCTGCGCCCGACGCTGAGCCTGTACGCGCAGTATTCGCAGGCAGCGGACCCGGTCAGCGGCCTGCTGATGATCAGCCCGGCCAACGGGGCGTTCGACCTGGCCAAGGGCCGGCAGTTCGAGGTGGGCATGAAGCAGGCCTTCGACGGTGGCGAGTGGACGCTGGCCGCCTACCGCATCCGCAAGACCGGTCTGCTCAGCCGCGACCCGCTGCAGCCTGACCGCCGCGTGCAGATCGGCGCGCAGACTTCGCGTGGCATCGAGGCTTCGTTGAACTGGAACTTCGCGCCGCAGTGGTCGCTCGATGCCAAC
Source organism: Stenotrophomonas maltophilia group sp. Smal17 (assembly GCF_030237045.1). Taxonomy (NCBI): domain Bacteria; kingdom Pseudomonadati; phylum Pseudomonadota; class Gammaproteobacteria; order Lysobacterales; family Lysobacteraceae; genus Stenotrophomonas; species Stenotrophomonas maltophilia group sp. Smal17. Next base: position 14,271 of record NZ_JASJSU010000005.1, on the reverse strand, counting down.
GCGACGGTGCTGAAGGCCGAGTTCGAGGACTTCCTGGAAACCGCGGGGACGCCGCCGGTGCTGGTCTCTCGCGACGGCAATGTGCCGCCGAATGTGGCCGAACGCCTGGCCAATGTGTGGTTGAGCTGGCAGTTCCTGCCCGACTGGACCCTGGCCGGTGGCGCGCGCTACGTCGGCAAGCGCTACGCCGACAACGCCAACACGCTGGAACTGCCGGGCTACAGCACCACCGACCTGGCACTGACCTGGCAGGCCGCGCCGCGGACGCGGCTGACTGCACGCATGTTCAATGTGTTCGACAAGGCGTACTACGCCACCGCGTACTACACCAGTACACAGTGGTTGTTGGGTGCGGACCGGCGCGTCGAATTCACTGTCGATCATCGCTTCTGAGGGCAAGGGCCATGTCGCTGCGTTCCACCGCCAAGCGCTGGACCTACCTGGTGCATCGCTGGCTGGGCATCGGAGGATGCCTGTTGATGTTGCTGTGGTTCGTCAGCGGCATGGTGATGCTGTTCATCGGCTATCCAAAGCTGACACCCGGTGAGCGCCTGGCGGCGCTGCCGCTACTGGGTGATGCCGTCGATTGGCGAGGGCTGTCGGCGCTGCCAGGCGCTGTACAGGCCGAGCCGGAAGCGGTGGCGCTGACCACGCTGCGTGGCGAACCCACCTATGTGGTGCGCAGCGGCAGCAACGTCGGCGCGTGGTCGGCGCGGACAGGCCAGGCGCTGCTGCCAGTGTCGGCACAGCAAGCTGAAGCGTCGGCCGCGCAGTTCGCCGGCGGGCAGGCGTTCGTCGGCGCAATGCGTGTGGATGAGGATCGCTGGACGCACTCGCGCGCGCTGGATGCGCATCGGCCGCTGTACCGGGTGGAGGTGGGCGGTACCCAACCTGGGGACCTCTACGTGTCCTCGCACACGGGCGAGGTGGTGCTGGATGCACCGCATGCGCAGCAGCGCTGGAACTATGTGGGCGCATGGCTGCACTGGCTGTATTTCCTGCGCATGCAATCGGTGGATCCTGTATGGACGTGGGTGGTGATCGTGCTGTCCGCGCTGTGCACCGTGGCGGCGATCAGCGGCAACGTGGTTGGCCTGTGGCGCTGGCGTTTCCGCGGGCACTACCGCTCCGGCGCGAAGACGCCGTATGTCGAACCCTGGATGCGCTGGCACCACCTGATCGGGTTGGTCGCTGCTGCCTTCGTGTTCACCTGGATCTTCAGCGGCTTGATGTCGATGAATCCGCTGGGCGTGTTCAGCGGCACCCGCAATGCGATCAATGCCGACCGTTACCGCGGAGACAGGGTGGCGGTGGATGGGGCGCTGGCCGAACCGTCGGCGTTGCTGGCGGTGGCTGGCGACGCGCGTTTCCGGCCGGTGGAAATCCAGTGGCGTCGAATCGGAGGTGAGCTGTTCGCGCTGTTGCTGGACGGGCAGGGCGAGACCCGCATCGTGTCCAGTGTGGACGGGCGACTCCAGGTCGCGCGCCAGTTGCCTGCTGCGCGCCTGCAGCAGCAGGCAGGCCTGATGTCGGATGCGCCGCTGCAGGCCTTCCGCGTCCTGCAGTCGCCTGATGCCTACTTCTATCCGCGCGCACCCGAGGCGATGAACGGTGCGGCCGTGCGCCGCTTTCCGGTGGCGGTTGCCGACTTCGATGATGCCGAGGCGACGCGTGTCTACCTCGACCTGGGCAGCGGTGACCCGCTGTTGACGATGGGGCACCGCGAGCGGGTGGGGCGCTGGCTGTTCTACTTCCTGCACAGCTGGGACCTGCCGGCGATGCTGCGGCAGGACGTCACCCGGCTGGGGGTGTTGCTGCTGCTGAGCACGGCAGGCACCGCGCTGTGCGCGACCGCTACCGTGATCGGCTATCGGCGCGTGCGGATGAAGGTGCGGCGTCGGCGGCGCTGATGCGTCGGGTCACACCCGCAGCCAGCGGGTGGACATCGCCACCAGCAACAGGGCCGTCGCCACGCCGATGAACGCGGCGACCAGGCCGAAGTGATTGGCGGCGAAGCCGATCAGCGCCGGGCCGGCGAGGATGCCGGCAAAGCCAAGCGTGGACACCGCCGTAATCGCCAGTGCACCCGGCATGCGGGTCTGGTGGCCGGCCAGCGAGAACAGGGCCGGTGCGATGTTGGCGCAGCCCAGACCCACCAGCACATAGCCGAGCAGGGATGCCTGCCAGGGCGTGACCAGGGTCAGCACCAGCACGCCGCTGGCGGCGAGCAGGGCGCCGAACACGATCGCGCGCTGGCGACCGACGCGTGCCACCAGCGCATCGCCGAACAGGCGCGCGACGGTCATGGTCAGGGTGAAGGTCACATAGCCGATGCCGGCAAGGCTGGCGTCGACACGACGTACGTCGCTGAGGAACACCGCGCTCCAGTCCAGCATCGCGCCTTCGCCAAGGAAGGCGATGAACGCCAGAACGCCGATGAACAGCACCACGCCGTGCGGCATCGCCAGCATCGGCGTGTCATGCGGCATGCGCTCGCGGTGCCAGTACGACGCCGACAACAGCATCACCAGCAGCATGGCGCCTACGCCGATCAGCACCGACGCCAACGGTGGCAGCCGTGCCGAAAGCAGTACGGTCATGGCGGCCGCACCAAGGAAACCGCCGATGCTGAAGAAGGCATGGAAGCCGGACATCATCACGCGCCGGGCTTCGCGCTCGACGATCACCGCCTGCACGTTCATCGTGCAGTCCATCGCCCCCACCGCGGCACCGAACACGAACAACACCAGTCCCAGCAGCCAGGCCGTGTCGGCCAACACCAGCCCTGGCACGCTGAGGCAGATCAGCAACGTGCTGGCCACCATCACCCGACGGCAGCCCAGGCGCGCGGCGAGCACGCCGGACAGCGGCATCGCCAGCAGCGAACCGGCACCCAGGCAGAGCAGCACCAGGCCCAGCGTGGCATCGTTGATGTCCGTGCGTGACTTGGCGAACGGCACCAGCGTGGCCCACAACGCGGTGGCGAAGCCGGGAATGAAGAATGCAGCGCGGGTCGCGTGCTGTTCGGCACGCGCGCGGTTGGCAATAGGCATGGGTGGTTCGGTCAGGGCAGGGTGGGATGCACTGTGATGCCGGCGGCACGGAAGCGGGCGGCCAGTGCGGGAGGCGCCGACGTGGTCAGCACCAGATCGTCGATCTCGTCGAGGCTGGCGATCTGCCAGTTGCCGCGCGCGCCGAGCTTTTCAGTGGTGGCAGCGACGATGACGCGGCTGCTGCACGCCACCATTGCGCGCTTCAGCGTGGCTTCTTCCGAATCCATCGCCCACACGCCGGTGTCGCCGTCCACAGCGCACGGACCCGGCAGGTACACATCGGCCCGCAGGCGCTGCACCTGGGCCAGCGCTTCGGCACCGACCGCGCCGCCACCGCTGGCCAGGCGGCCGCCGATCAGCTGCACGGCGATGCCTTCGTGATAGCTGGCGGCCGTAGCAATCTGCGGAGCATTGGTGATCACCGTCAGCCCGAGCGCGGCGGGCAGCTGCTGGGCGATGGCCAGGTTGGTCGACCCGGCATCAAGCAGTATCACTTGGCCCGGTTGCAGCAGGGCGCAAACGCGAGCGGCCAGTTCGGCCTTGTCGCCCCGGTCATGGGTCAATCGCTCACGCAGCGGGCGTTCCTTCGGCGGCGGCAGCACCGCCCCCCCGTAGACACGCTGGCACAGGCCCTGGGTGGCCAGTTCGCGCAGGTCGCGGCGGATCGAATCTTCAGAGACGGCATAGCGGCGCGCCAGGTCGGCGGCCACCACACGGCCCTGCTGGCGCAGTTCCTCAAGGATCTGCTGGGGGCGCTGGGCGGGAAGGGGGCTGGGATCGGAGCTCATGCCGGGAATCATGCATTACTGTGCATGAACGTGCAACATCAGGCACCGCGTTCCGCGGCGCTGGCGGGGTTGGGAATACGGCGCTTGCCCGGCATCATGGCCGCGCTCCCTGGCATGGAATCCCTGATGTCCCCCACCATTCACCACAAGCTGCGCATCGGCGCCGACCAGTACACCGGCCAGAAAGTGGTCGACCAGCAGTTCCAGCAATGCGATTTTTCCGGCGCGGACCTGACCGCGACCGAGTTCATCAACTGTAGTTTCTACGACGCCGACAGCCGCAGCGGTTGCCGCTTCAACGGCGCCACGCTGAAGGAAGCCAGCTTCCGTGGCTGCGACATCAGCATGTGCCACTTCAACTTCATCAAGGCGCTGGGCCTGGAGATCAGCGAATGCCGCGCGCAGGGCGCGGATTTCAGCAATGCCAGCTTCATGAACCAGATCACCACGCGCAGCGGGTTCTGCAGCGGCTTCATCAAGAAGTCGAACCTGCGCTACGCGAACTTCTCGCGGGTGACGCTGGAGAAGTGCGAACTGTGGGAGAACCGCTGGGACGGCGCCAATGTGAGCGGCGCCAGTTTCGCCGGCTCGGACCTGTCCGGTGGCCAGTTCGAGGGCATCGACTGGAACAGCGCCAATTTCACCGATTGCGACCTGACCAATTCCGAGTTGGGTGAGCTTGACGTGCGCAGCACCAACCTGCGCGGCGCGACATTGGACGTGCAGCAGGTGGCGCTGTTGATGCAGCGCATCGGCATCACCGTGGTGCCGTGATCCGGTCCGGATGCATCACGTCGCGTACGCCACCCAGCCCTTGAAGCTGAAGCCCGCATAGAACAGCTCCACGTCGTCGAAGCCGGCTTCCTGCAGCAGCGCGACCTCCTGTTCGGGCGGCAGCAGCGGCAGCCGCTCGGCAATGGCTTCGATCGCGCGCTGTGCATCCACGCGCGCAACGCCAGAGGCTTCGGCAAACGCCGCGTAGCGCTGCAGCCAGAGCAGCTTGCCGGCCGGATCCTGCGGCACGCTGTGATGGGCGACCACCAGGGGTGCACCCGTGCGCAGTCGCTTGTGCAGTTCGCGCAGCGTATGCAGGCGTTGCGTGGCGTCGAGGAAGTGCAGGGTCAGCAGGCAGCTGGCGCCGTCGAAGCGCACGTCCGGGGCATCGTCAATGTAGCCTTCCAGCAGCTCAACGCGTGCGTTCAACGGGCCCAGCGTCTGCTCGGCCAGGGCCAGCATCGGTGCGGCCGGGTCCACGCCCAGCAGCTGCCAGCCCGGTTGTGCCTCGGCAAAGGCTTTCAGCTCCAGGCCGCCACCGGCGCCCAGCACCAGCACGCGCCCCTGCACGGGGACCCGTTCGGCCAGCAGCAGGCGACTCATCTGCTGCAGGGCGAGGTAGCCCGGCACCTGGCGCAACGGGCCCTCGGCATAGCGGGCCACGGCCTGCGGATCGGAGAACGACGACATGCGTGCATTCCTGCAACGGGGAACTACCACTGTACCGTGGCACGCAAGTGCCGGGGCCGCAGGGCACCGGCATCGCGCTCAGCGCAAGGCCTGCGCCAACACCTGCCAGATGCGCGGGTCCTGGCATTGCGAGACATTGAAGCGCAGGTAGTCGGCCGCACGCTGCGACTGGCTGAAGGCGTTGCCCGGTGCCAGCACGATTCCCTGGCGCAGGCAGTGCCGCGCCAGGGCCGCAGCGTCGCGGCCGTCGGGCAGCTGGCACCACAGGAACAGGCCGGCTTCGGGCTGCAGCCACGGGGTGATACCCAGCGCGTGCAGTTTCCGCAGCGCATGCCGGCGTGCATCGGCCAGGCGCGAACGTACTGACTGCATGTGGCGACGATAACCACTGTCGGTCAGCGCGATGTGCATCAGCTGCATCGCCAGATGGCCGCCGCCGAAGCTGGTTGCCAGCTTCAGGTCGGTCAGCGCGTCGATCCAGTCGTGGCGCGCCGCGATATAGCCGCAGCGTGAGGCCGCCGACAGCGTCTTGGAAAAACTGCCGACGTGGATCACCCGCGACAGACCATCCAGCGCGGCAAGCCGGGGGGCGGGATGCAGCTCGAAGTCGGCGAAGATGTCGTCCTCGACGATGACCAGTTCGCTGTGCTCGGCCAGGCCCAGCAGGCGGTGAGCGGTGCTGGCGGAAAGCACGGCGCCGGTCGGGTTGTGCAGGCCCGAATTGGTGATGTACAGCCGCGGCGAATGTGCCTGCAGCGCCTGCGCAAACGCATCAAGGTCCGGCCCGGTGTGGGTGTACGGCACGCCTACGGCCTGCACCTGGTGTGCCTTCAGCAGCGCGTGGTAGTTGAAGTAGCTGGGGTCATCCACCAGCACGCAGTCGCCGGGCTTGAGCAGGAAGCGGCAGATCAGGTCGACCGCGTGCGTGCCCGATTCGGTCAGCAGGATCTGTTCCATCGGCGCGTCGATGCCCAGTGCAGCAGCGCGCCGCTGCAGCAACTGGCGCAATGCGGGCAGGCCGAGCGGGCCGGCGTAGTCGACCAGCTGCGATGCATCGACACGTGCCAGCCGGCGCAGGCCACGACGCATGCCGTCCTGGTACAGCCAGTCGCTGGGCATCCAGCCGCAGCCCGGCTTGAGGTGGCCCGCGGGCGTTTCCAGCGATTGCCTCGATACCCACAGCGGGTCCACCACGCGATCCAGCCGCGGCTCCATCGCGGCCAGCGCCAGCGGTGCGGCCGGGCCACTGACGTAGAAGCCAGAGCCCGCGCGCGCGCTGATCACGCCTTCGGCCGCCAGGCGCTCGTAAGCCTCGACCACGGTGGAGACCGATACGCCCATCGCTGCCGCCTGCGCCCGCACCGACGGCAGGCGGGAACCGGGGCCATCCACGCGCGCGCTGATGCGGGTGCGGACGGTCTGGATGACTGATTCGATGCGGGTGAGCGGACGCGACATGGCGGGACTGTAGTGGAAGTGTGGGCAGTACAGTTACTTGCGACTGTACTGGATTGTAGCTGGGGTGACCCGGCGATGGATGTTCCCATGCAGGTTCCGCCGGGCGATGCGTGGCATGACAGGAATACAGGCGTGGAACGGTCAGCGAGCGGTTGGATCAATGGCTTCATCGGTGTGGTGATCTTCGCCGGCTCGTTGCCGGCCACCCGCTTGGCGGTGCTTGAACTGGACGCCGGGTTCGTCACCGCCGCACGCGCCACCATCGCCGCAGTGCTTGGCCTTGGCCTGTTGCTGCTGTTGCGCCAGCCCTGGCCGCGGCGCAGTGACCTGCCGGGGCTGGTGGTGGTCAGCCTCGGTGTGGTGGTCGGCTTCCCGCTGCTGACCGCGCTGGCGCTGCGCCATGCGTCATCGGCGCACACCATCGTGTTCGTCGGCCTGCTGCCACTGAGTACCGCGCTGTTCGGGGTGCTGCGCGGCGGCGAGCGGCCGCGCCCCGCCTTCTGGTTGTTCTCGCTGCTGGGCAGCGCCTGCGTGGTCGGCTACGCGATGCGCAATGGCATCGAGGCCTCGCTGCAGGCTGACCTGCTGATGCTGGCCGCGATCCTTGCCTGCGGGCTCGGCTATGCCGAAGGCGGCCGGCTGGCCCGCCATCTCGGCGGCTGGCAGGTGATCAGCTGGGCGCTGCTGCTGGCGTTGCCGGTGATGCTGCCACTGAGCGTGGTGATGCGCCCGGCCTCGTTCGCCGCGGTGGGCGCGCCTGCGTGGTGGGCACTGGGCTACGTGGCGGTGTTCAGCATGCTGGTCGGCTTCCTGTTCTGGTACCGCGGGCTGGCGCAGGGTGGAATCGCCGCGGTCGGCCAGTTGCAGCTGCTGCAGCCATTCTTCGGCCTGGCGTTGGCGGCGCTGTTGCTGCACGAATCGGTCAGCGCCGGCATGGTGCTGGTAACGCTGGGCGCGGTGGTCTGCGTGGCCGGCGCGCGCCGCTTCAGCCGCTAGAAAAAGGGGACGGAGGGGATTAAGTCGCTATTGCCCCTTGTGTGCCGGAAGCGACTTAATCCCCTCCGTCCCCTTTTCTGGTGATAGCGCGAGCATATCGTGGCGTGTGGTCAACGGTATTGGCCGGTGCCCCCGCCCGTGGTTGAAGCTGTGCGGATGCAACCTGTTTCGCGAATTTCCTTTGAAGGCCAAGTGGGGCTGGTGACCGGTGCCGCCGGTGGACTGGGCCTGGCCTACAGTCGCCTGCTGGCCGAGCGTGGTGCGCACGTGGTGATGCACGACGTCGGTGCCGGCACCAATGGTCGTGGCACCGATCCGCTGCGCATCCAGCACAGTGCCGACGCGTTGCGGGCGCGTGGGCTATCGGTGCAGGCCGTCAGTGATCCCATCGATCATCGTGCCGGTTGCCACGCGCTGGTGCAGGATCTGCTGCAGCAGCATGGCCACATCGACTTCCTGATCCACAACGCTGGCTGGGTGGAGTACCAGGCGTTGGAAGCCATCGAAGACGATGCGATGGAGCGGATGCTGTGCCTGGCCGCGAAGACGCCCCTGTGGTTGGCACAGGCAATGTGGCCGGCAATGCGCGCGGCGGGTGGTGGCCGCATCGTCATCACCACCTCCGATCGCGCGCTGTATCCGCAGTACGCACAGCGCGGCCTTTCCGCCTATGCGATGGGCAAGCTGGCCGCGCTCGGCCTGGTCAATGTGCTGGCACTGGAAGATGCCGGGCACGGCATCGTGGTCAATGCGGTTTCGCCGGTGGCCAAGACGCGGATGTGGGGCATCGACGGCGAGCCGGACGAGCTGCATCCGGAGGCAGTCGCGCACGGCGTGGCCTTTCTGGCATCGACGCGCTGCCAGGACGGCGGGTGGGTACTGCGTGCAAGCAATGGCCAGTTCCATGCATTGCGCCTGCAGGAAGCGGAACACGTTGCATATCCGCGCGATCTGCGCGCGGTCAGCGCCGACAGCATCGAGTCGGTGGCCCTGCAGTGGCCGGCCATCGCCCGCGCCAGTGTGGACGTGCGCAGCTGAGGGCGTACCCTAGCCGGGTTCCCACCGCCTGCATCGAGATGATCGACCTGCGCCTGCTTCGCCAGTTCGTGGCCGTGGCCGAAGAACTGCACTTCCACCGCGCGGCCGCCCGCCTGCACATGTCGCAACCACCGCTGACGGCGGCAATACGACGACTGGAAGACGAACTGGGCAGTGAGCTGATCGTGCGTGGCAACCGTACCCTGGGCCTGACCGTGGCCGGGCACACCTTGCTGGTGGAAGCGCGCGCGACGCTGCAGCAGGCCGAACAGGCGCTGCAGCGCACCCGTGAAGCCGCCGCAGGGCAGAGCGGCAGCCTGCAGGTGGGCTATGTCGGCAGCGCGTTGTACGGTCGGTTGCCTGGTTTGATCCGCCGTTTCCGCCAGCAGTATCCACAGGTGCGGCTGCATCTGCAGGAGGCGACCTCACGCCAGCAGCAGCTGTGGTTGAGAGAGCAGCGCATCGACGTGGGGGTGTTGATTCCACCGATTCCTGCCGCCGAACTACAGTTGCACGACTTCGACCACGACCATCTGGCGATTGCGCTGCCGCGTGCGCATGCATTGGCCGCATTGCCCGAAGTGAGCGTGGCGATGCTGGCCGATGAACCCTTCGTGTCGTGGCCGGCGGGTGAGGGCATCGGTTTCCACGCACAGGTGCTGGGCCTGTGCACCACTGCAGGATTCACTCCGCGCGTGGTGCAGGAGGCGCAGGGCATGCATGCAGTGCTGTCGCTGGTGGCGGTGGATGCCGGCGTGGCAATCGTACCGGCCAGCATGAGCAGTTTCCGTCCGCAGGAGATCGTCTACCGGACGGTGGCCGGCGATGCAGCGCGCTTCGCCCTGCAGCTGTGCGTGCGCCCGGAGCAACCTTCGCCGGTGCTGTGCAATTTCCTGGACGCCGCGAACGCGAGCTGATCCTTCCGGCCGCCTATGCGTGTTCGCCCTGGAACAGATGCGCCACGGCGTAGTCGATGAATACCCGCAGGCGCGCGCTGGGGTGGCGTCCACCCGGCCATAGCAGCGAGAACTGCCCCTGGTGCGTGGGCAGCGCAGGCAGCACCTGTTGCAGGCGGCCATCGTCCAGCGCGTCAGCGGCAAGGAAGTCAGGCATCCAGGCCAGGCCCATGCAACCAATCGCAGCGGCCAGCACGGCTTCCATGTTGTTGCAGGTCATCGCCGTCGGCAGGCCCGCTCCGGCATCGCCTTCGACGCCCGGCAGTTGCCACGGATGCAGCTTTCCGGTGGTCGGGTAACGGAAGCGCAGCGCCGCATGCATGCGCAGCTCGCTCACATCACCGGGCGTACCGTGCGCCTGCAGATAACCCGGCGCCGCACAGAGGATAAAACGAAACCCGCCCAGCCGCCGCGCGGTCAGGCTGGAATCGGCCAGCGCACCGCTGCGTATCACTGCGTCGAGGCCTTCGCTGACCACATCGACGATGCGGTCATTGAAATCCAGTTCCAGCTGCACCTGCGGATAGCGCTGCTGGAACCCGGGCAGCACCGGCAGCAGGAAGCGATAGCCGATGGTCGGCAGCCCGATGCGCAGCAGCCCACTGGGCGCGTGCTGTCGCTGCGCCAGGTCCGCCTGTGCTTCGGAAAGCTCGTCCAGGGCACGCCGGCAGCGTTGCAGGAGCAGATCGCCCTCATCGGTGAGGTGTACGCGGCGGGTGGTGCGATGGAACAGGCGCGTGCCCAGGTCCTGCTCGAGGCGGGCGATGCGCTTGCCCACCGCCGACGCGGACAGGCCGAGAACGCGGGCGGCACCGACGATGCTGCCTGCCTCCGCAGTGCGGACGAAGGCGAGCAGGGCAGAGATGGAATCCATGCCGGCATGATTGCGGAACATCAGGCCGCAATCAACGTCCATCGAGCCAGTTTTTCATCAATAACGGCCTCTCCATCATCGATGCCCCTGATGGATGGAGGCCCGCATGGCCCCGGTTTCGATGCTCCCCTTGCCTGTCCGTGCGCAGCAGCGCTGGACGCTGCTTGCCGTCTGCCTGGCCGCGCTGGCGTTGCCGTTGTCCTTCTCGGCCGGCGCGGTCGCGGTGCCGGTGCTGGCCCGTTCCGCGGCGGCCTCACCCACTGCGCTGGCCTGGGTGACCAATGCGTTCATGCTCACCTTCGGCAGCCTCTTGCTTGCTGCCGGCGGCCTGGCCGACCGCTATGGCCGGCGCCGGCTGTTCCTGCTGGGCACGGTCGGGTTCACCGCCGCTACAGCCGTCGTCTGCCTTGCGCCCACGCTGCTGTGGCTGGACCTGGCGCGCGGGCTGCAGGGCGTTGCCGCTGCAGCAGCGCTGGCGTCCGGCACCGCCGCATTGGCGCAGGCCTGGCAGGGACCGGCGCGCGCCCGCGTCTTTGCCCTGCTGGGCACGACATTCGGTGCAGGGTTGGCACTGGGGCCGCTGCTTGCCGGCCTTCTGCTGCAGGCACTGGGGTGGCGCAGCGTGTTCGCGGCGGGTGGCGTGCTGGCGTTGGCGGCCTTCGTGCTGGGCGCGCGCGTGTTGCCTGAAAGTCACGGCGAGCGCGGACACCTGGACCTCGGCGGCATGCTCGGCTTCAGCCTGATGCTGGCAGCGTTGACCCTGGCCCTGCTGTGGCTGGGCGAATTCGGGCTGCATGCCCTGCGCGTGCAGCTGGCGCTGCTGGCGACGCTGCTGTTGGGCGGGGTGTTCGTCTGCATCGAACGGGTGCACCGCTCACCGCTGCTGGACCTCTCACTGTTCTCGCAGCCGGCGTTCCTCGGTGTCCAGCTGCTGCCGGTGGCCACCTGCTTCGGCTACGTGGTGCTGCTGGTGGTACTGCCGCTGCAGTTGTTGGGCGTGCATGGGCAAAGCGCGGCCGCGGTCGGATTGCAGATGCTGGCCCTGTCCGCACCGATGCTGGTACTGCCGATGCTGGCCGCGCGCTGGGCCGAGCGCATCGGAAGTGCGCGGTTGTGCACGCTCGGCTTGCTGGTCTGTGCCACCGGCCTGTACCTGCTGTCGCGCCACGCGTCGCACCCGTCGCCCTCGCAGTGGGTGCCGTTGCTGATGCTGATCGGTGCCGGAACGGCCTTGCCGTGGGGCCTGATGGATGGGCTGTCGGTCAGCGTGGTGCCGGTGCAGCGTGCAGGCATGGCCGCCGGCATCTTCGGAACGGTGCGGGTGGCCGGCGAAGGCATTGCGTTGGCCGCAGTGACTGCCTTGCTTGCGCTGCTGATCGGCCAGCGGCTGCAGGGCGCGTCGCCCGCGTCGCTGGCCAGGGCCGGGGCCTATCTGGCCACCGGTGCGCATGCACAGGCGCAGGCGCTGCTTCCGGCGATGCGCGGCGCACACCTGCAGCAGGCCAGTGCCGAAGCGCTGGCGATACTGCTGCGGGTGCTGGCGTTGCTGACCGCCGCCTGTGCCGTGCTGCTGCACGTACTGCTGCGGCGGCCAGCGTTGGCCGTGATCAGAACCGATAGGTGATGGTGCCGGTGACCACCCGCGGGTAGCCGGCGAAGCAGTCACCGAAGGTACGGCACGGTGCGTAGTAGCGCTTGTCGGTGAGGTTGGTGATGTTCAACGCCATCGTCCAGTCGGTCACCTGCACTTCCACCAGGGCATCGGCCAGCGTGTAGCTGGGGGTGATGATGCGCCCGCCATTGCCCAGCGACACGGTATTGCCGACATGGCGCACGCCCAGGCCCAGGCGCAGGCGTGCGCCGTCCTCCAGCGTGAATCCCTTCGAGACCCAGGCCGAGGCCAGGTCCTGCGGGGTGTCGTTGAGGCGCTGGCCCACTTCCAATGCGAAGTTGCTGCGGCTGACTTCGGCCTCGTTGCGCGCAACGGCGGCGGTGATCGTCAGCTCGTTGGCGAACTGGAACTGGCCCTCCAGCTCGACGCCCTTGGAGCGGATCTGCCCGGTCTGCACCACGTTCAGCACGTTGTCCGGGTCGTTGGTCTGCCGGTTGGTTTCGGTGATGCGGTACGCGGCCATCGTCAGCAGCAGGTTGCGCGCGGGTTGCCACTTGATGCCGGCCTCGGTCTGGCGGCCGCGCATCGGCTTGAAGGCCTGGCCGAACAGGTCCTGGCCGGCAACCGGCAGGAACGATTCGCTGTAGCTCAGGTAGGGCGATACCCCGGCGCCCAGTTCGCCGATCAGGCCGGCGCGATAGGTGGTGGCGTTGTCGGTCTGGCTGGGCTGGCCGTCGGTCTTCGAGCGTGCATGGTCGCGTCGTGCGCCCAGCACCAGTGAAACACGGTCGGCCCAGCGGATCTGATCCTGCAGGTAGAGGCCGAGCTGGGTGGAGGTCTGGTCTGGCTGGCGCTCCCAGCCACGCACTGTCGGTGCCACCGATACCAGGGCGTAGATGTCGATCGGCGTGCCGGTCGCATCCAGGCGCTGCAGCTGCTCCCGGTACTGGCTGTAGTCGACGCCGGCCAGCAGCAGGTGCTGGAAGGCACCCGTGGCGAAGTCGAACTGCAGGGCGTTGTCGGCACTGAAGATCTGCACGTCGGGGCGGGTGCCGTAGGCGGTGCGGTTGACCACGCGACGTCCGGCATCAATGAAGGGATCGGCCGGGTTGCTGTAGCTGTCCACGTACATCTGCTGCAGCGTCGTTTTGCCATCGATGTAGCGCATGGCCGAGCGCAGGCTGAGCACGTCGTTGAAGCGGTGGTCGAACAGCGCGGTGAGGCTGTAGACACGCGAGTCGATGCGGTCGAAGTCAGGGTCACCGATGAACGTGGAGGGATCGAGGCGGCGCCCGGGGGGCGCCAGCAGCGTCGCCGCCAGCGGCAGGAACTGCTGGCTGGAGCCGGTCCTGTCGTGCTGGTAGCTGGCCAGCAGGCTGAAGGTGCTGCGTTCGCCGCGCCAGCTGATCGAAGGCGCAAGGTAGACACGGTCGTCCTTGAGCGTATCGGTCTGCATGTTCGACTCACGCACCAGGCCGACGAAGCGCCCGGCCACCGTGCCGGCCTCGTTCAACGCACCGCCGATGTCGCCCTGAAGCTGCCTGCGGTCGAAGCTGCCAAGCTGCACGCCTACCTCGCCCGCCACGTTGCCGAACGTCGGGCGCTTGCTCATCGCATTGATGATGCCGCCGGTGGCGCCTGCGCCGTACAGCACCGACGAAGGACCGCGCAGCACTTCCACACGCTCCAGGCCATAGATTTCCGGCCGCGCCAACGGACTGAACCCGTAGCTGCGGCGGAGGCCATCCTGGTACTGCACCGGATCCAGCCCGCGTACCGAGGTGGCATCGTTGCGGGTGTCCAGGCCCCACGCGTCGGCGGTGACGCCGGCGCTGTAGCGCAGCACTTCCTGCAGGTTGTGCGCGCCGCGATCGGTGAACAGCTGCTGGGTGACCACGCTGATCGCCTGTGGCGTCTGGGTCAGGGCGGTGTCGGTCTTGGTCGCGGTGCTGGCACGCTCGGCCACCACGCTGACGCGGTCCAGGGTGCGGGGAGTCGGCGCGTCGTCGGCCAGTGCGGCGTGTGCGACGAG
>NZ_JASJSU010000059.1:0-24349 GCF_030237045.1 Stenotrophomonas maltophilia group sp. Smal17 | reverse complement strand
CGTCCCCTGCATGGCCCACCCGCCCGGCCAAGTACGCGATCCGCTCTACGCGACCAGCCACGAGGGGCTCAGCCGTTCGCTGCCAACTCAACATCCAGCGCGCGCAGCCGATCCACCGTCCCGACATCGGTCCAGCGCCCACGATGGTGCTGCCCGGTCATCAACCCCTGCGCCATGAAATGCTTCTGCAGCGGCACCACCGAGAACTTCGGCGGCAGCCGCTCGCTGCCCGGGGCATCCCCGATCACCGCGCGCCAATCGGCCACGATCGAAGGGCGGTATACACCGATACCGGCATAGGTCAGGCACGGGCCTTCGCGGTCGTGATGCAGCACGCCCTGCGCGTCGAGCCGGTAGTCACCGTGCGGGTGCTGCACAGGATTGTCGACCAGCACCAGATGCGCCTGGCCCTGCGGCTCGCGGGGCAGCGTGGCGAAATCGAAATCGGTCCAGATATCGCCGTTCACCACCAGGAACGGCGCATCACCCAATACCGGCAGTGCGTTGAGGATGCCGCCGCCGGTTTCCAGCGGGGTCTGTCCTTCGTACATGAAATGCAGTCGCAGGCCCCACTGGCTGCCATCACCCAGCGCTGCCGGAAACTGCTCGGCCAGCCATGAAGTGTTGACCACCACCTCGCGCACCCCGAGTGCGGCCAGGCGCTCAAGATGCCAGACGATCAGCGGCTTGCCGGCCACGTCCAGCAGTGGCTTGGGCGTATGCAGGGTCAGCGGACGCATGCGCTCGCCAAGGCCAGCGGCAAAGATCAGCGCCTTCATCGGGCCACGCGCATCGGTGCGGCCAGCTCGGCCAGCGCCGGCTTGATGCGGTCTTCCAGCAGCTGCTGCAACGGCGCCAGCTCGCGGTAGCGTGGCAGCACTTCATCCAGATAGCCGATGAAGCGCGGCGCGTCGTCCAGGTAGTGGCCCTTGTTGTCGCGATAGCGCAGGCGGCAGAACAGGCCGAGGATCTTCACGTGGCGCTGGATGCCCATCCAGTCGGCATCGCGCAGGAAGGTGGCGCGGTCGGGCACCGGCAGGCCGGCAGCGCGTGCGCGCGCGTGGTACTGCGCCAGCCATTCATCCACGCGCTGCAGCGGCCAGCTCAGGAACGCATCCTTGAACAGGCTCACCGTGTCGTAGGCGATCGGGCCGCGCACCAGGTCCTGGAAATCCAGCACGGCCGGGCCGTTGTCGACCGGCATCAGGTTGCGTGGCATGTAGTCACGGTGAGTCATCAGCTGGGCCTGGCCGAGCGCGTTGTCCATCAGCCGGCGGTGCACCAGCTGCAGGCCTTCGATCTCACCGCAGTCCAGCTCCAGGTGCAGGTGGCGCTGCAGGAACCATTCGTCGAACAGGCCGGCATCGCGCTGCAGCAGCGCTTCGCCGAACCGGCCGAAGTCGGCCGGCACCGGGATCGCCTGCAGGCGCAGCAGCTGTTCGATGGAGCGGCCGAACCACTCATCGGCATTGCGCTCGTCGAGGATCTTCGCCAGGGTCGGGCCGCCAAGGTCTTCCAGCAGCAGGAAACCGGCGTCCAGGTCCTGCGCCAGCAGTGCAGGCACGCGCAGGCCGTGCTCGTGCAGCAGGCCGCGCATGCGCAGCCATGGCCGCGGATCTTCCAGCCCCGGCGGTGCGTCCATCACGATGTGGCTGCCGCGCGCGCTGGTGGTGCGCCAATAGCTGCGCATGCCGGCATCGACCGAGGCGCGTTCGACCACGGCGTTGGCATCATCCAGCTGGATACGGGCCCACTGCAGGCGCTGCGCGCTGCGCTGGGGATCGGAGGCGGGTTCGGTCATGCAGGCATATCCGGGCGCGCCGGGCGCGCCAACGTCGGGAACAGAAGGGAAGGGGGAATCAGCGTCAGCGACGACCGCTGAACAGGCGCAGGATCGCCAGCACGACGATCGCGCCGAGCACGGCACCGAGGAAACCGGCCGGTTCACCGGGGGCGTACCAGCCCATGTACTGGCCGAACCAGCCGGCCAGCAGGGCGCCGAGAATGCCCAGCACGATGGTCAGCAGGCAGCCCATGCGGTTGTTGCCGGGCATGAAGAAGCGCCCAAGCAGGCCGACCAGGAAGCCGACCAGGATGATGTAGAGCCAGCTGCTGCTGCCGAACAGACCATTCATGTGCATGCGTTCCGCTAGGGGTGGACGCAGCCTAGCAAGGCCAGGCTGCGTCCGTCACGGGCGCTGGATCAGCAGCAGCCGTGGTCGCCGTGGCGGGTGCCGCTGTCGGCGGCCACCGGCGAACCACTGGTCTCGCCACGCAGGCTGGCGGCGTAGTGCTCGCTGATCACCTTGGACACGCAGGCGGTGACCTTCTTGCCCATCGGGATGTGCAGGAACTCGTTCGGGCCATGCGCGTTGGAGTGCGGGCCGAGCACGCCGGTGATCATGAACTGGGCGCCCGGGAACTTCTCGCCCAGCATGCCCATGAACGGGATCGAGCCGCCTTCGCCCATGTACATGGCCGGCTTGCCGAAGAAGGCCTGGCTGGCGTCGTCGATGGCCTGGGTCAGCCACGGCGCCATGGCCGGGGCGTTCCAGCCGGTGGAGGCCTTTTCCAGGTCCAGGGTGACCTGGGCGCCGTTCGGCGGATCGCGCAGCAGTGATTCCTTCAGCAGTTCGCCGCAGGTCTTGCCGTCGGCGGTCGGCGGCAGGCGCAGCGACAGCTTCACCGAGGTCTGCGGGCGCAGCACGTTGCCGGCCGACTCCAGCGCCGGCATGCCGCCCACGCCGGTGACCGACAGGGCCGGGCGCCAGGTGCGGTTGAGCACCAGCTCGGTCAGGTCCTCGTTCATCGGGCGCAGGCCGTCGACCATCGGGAACTTCTCGAAGATCTCGGTATCGACCACTTCGGCGGCGCGCTTGGCCTGGGCCTGGCGCTCGGCCGGGATCTCCACGTTCATGCCGTCGATCAGGATGCGGCCGGTGTCCTGGTCCTCGATGCGCGACAGCAACTGGCGCAGCAGGCGGAAGCTGGACGGGATCACGCCGGAGGCATCGCCGGAATGCACGCCTTCGTTGAGCACCTTCACGGTGAAGTTGCCGCCGGTCAGGCCGCGCAGCGAGGTGGTGCACCACAGCTGGTCATAGTTGGCGCAGCCCGAATCCAGGCAGACCACCAGCGACGGCTTGCCGATGCGGTCGGCCAGGTGGTCGACGTAGGCCGGCAGGTCGTAGCTGCCGGACTCTTCACAGGCTTCAATAAGCACCACGCAGCGGGCGTGCGGCAGGCCCTGGGCCTGCAGCGCCAGCACCGCGGCCAGCGAGCCGAAGATGGCATAGCCGTCGTCGGCGCCGCCACGGCCGTACAGCTTGTCGCCGCGCAGGACCGGGGTCCACGGGCCGAGGTCGTCGTCCCAGCCGGTCATTTCCGGCTGCTTGTCCAGATGGCCGTAGAGCAGAATGGTGTCGTCGCCGGTTTCGGCGCCGGTGGCCGGAATTTCCAGGAAGATCAGCGGGGTACGGCCTTCCAGGCGAACCACTTCAACCTTCAGGCCGGGCAGCTGCTGCGCCTTGGCCCAGTTCTCCATCAGGGTGACCGCCTGTTCCATGTAGCCGTTCTGCACCCAATTGGCGTCGAACATCGGCGACTTGTTGGGAATGCGGATGTAGTCGACCAATTGCGGGACGATCTCGCTGTCCCACTTGTCATTGACGAATTGGCCGAGCTTGGCGCTGTCCATCTGAAACTCCGGTTGCATGGGCTGATCCACGCATTCTACGCCTGTGCTGGGGGTAGGGTTTTTCCTACATCACGTCGGGTATTTGGCTGGCTTACGGAAATGCGGGAAACCGATAGGCTGTGCACATGTGGTGACGGACACTGTTTCGACCGACGGGAATGCCGGTCGGGGCAGCCAGAACCACAAGGAGATACACGTCGTGCCTTGGTTTGTCGTGTTGAGGGCACTGGTGCTGATGATGGGGATCGCGGGGGCACATGCCGCCGAACTGATCGATATCAACCGCGCCGATGCACAGGCGCTGCAGCAGGGATTGACGATGGTCGGAGCCACCAAGGCCGAGGCGATCGTCGAGCACCGGCGCAGACACGGCCCGTTTCACCGCGTCGAGGACCTGACGCAGGTGAAGGGGATAGGGAAAGCAATCGTCGAACGGAATCGACAGCGGATCACCGTGGGCAACAGGCTGTTGCCAGCGGATCCGGTACCCGGATCGGTACCGGTGCGGACCGTACCCAGGCGCTGACAGCAGGAATCGTCGGAACCGGCAGGAGGCTGGTTCACCGGACACGGACAGGATGGCCGTGACCACCGACCGCCGCAGGACGCGGCACCAATCACCAGGATGGTGGCATCACAGACCTGTGGAAGGGGCTGAGATACAAGCAGGACAGACGCGGCCGCGTGCAGGACGCAACGCTACCCCCACAGCGCAGGATGCGAGGGGGCGGCAGCAGGCCGACAAGGACGTAACGATTGCCCGGTACGACACATGGCTGTGTCGCCGGGCAGTTTCATTTCCGGCGCCTGGTTTTGCCGCGGCCACCACGGGCCGATGGTGTACGGTGGCCGCTTTGCATGGAAAGGACACCGCTGGATGCTTCCGCGCCGCCCCACGACCCTGATGCTCGCCTTTGCGCTGGCCCTGCCGCTGCTGGCCCACGCCGCTGCGCCGACGACGGCTGCCAAAACGACCGCTGCTGCGGCCAGCACCACGGACGTGCGCGGGCCGACCGACCTCAAGCCGGGCGAGTTCCTGTGGCATCCGGAAATCTCGCCGACCGGCCCGATCGTGCTGGTGGTCAGCCTGGATGAGCAGCGGGCCTACGTGTACCGCAACGGCATCGCCATCGGCCTGACCACGATCAGCTCGGGAAAGGCCGGGCACGAGACACCGACCGGTGTGTTCACCATCCTGCAGAAGGACAAGGACCACAGGTCCAACCTCTACAACAGCGCGCCGATGCCCTACATGCAGCGGTTGACCTGGGATGGCATCGCCCTGCATGGCGGCAGCCTGCCTGGCCACCCGGCTTCGCACGGCTGCGTGCGCCTGCCGCAGGCCTTCGCGCAGAAGCTGTTCAGCGAAACCCAGCGCGGCGATACCGTGGTGGTGGCCGATGCCAAGAGCTCGCCGATGACCCTGGCCTATCCCTCGGTGCTGGCACCGGTGAATGCGCGCGGGCAGGCGCTGCCGGAAACCGAGGGCGGCAGTGCCGCACAGGCCTGGTGGAACGACAGCGCGGCCCCGGCCGGGCAGGTTGGCATCCTGGTCAGCCTGCACGACCAGCGCCTGTACGTATTGCGCGACGGCGTGATGATCGGCGAGTCGCCGCTGAAGGCCGACGCGCTGCCGGCGTTCCAGGGCACCACCCTGTTCGTGATGGGGCAGGGCTACAGCGATACCCCCAGCCCGCTGGATGTGAACCAGCGCCTGCACCAGTGGACGGCCTACCCGCTGCTGGGCCAGGACCGTGCCCAGGCCACCCCGGACCTGCTGGCCACGCCCTCGCTGCCGATGGCGCTGCCGGCCGATTTCGCCCGCCAGCTGTACCAGGTGCTGGTGCCGGGCACGACCCTGCTGGTTACCTCGCTGCCGGCGGTCCGCCCAAGCCCGGCTGAATCCGGAATGCAGCCGGTCTTGGAATCCGAGCCGCCAGGGTCCACCCTGAAGGGTAATTGAGCCTCCCCGTTGTGCCCATGACTGCATCCCGCCTGTGCCGGCTGGCCGCGTTCGGCCTGCTGGCGACCTCCGCCAGCGCCCCGGCGCTGGCACAGACGCCCGCCCTTGCCACCAGTGCCGATGATCTGGCCGCCTTGCTGTCGCGCAGTGCGCCCAAGGCCGACCGCCACGTGTTGCAGCTGGCGGCGCACGCCATGCGCTGTGCGTTGCAGCGGCCCGAGCTGGGCATCAATGGTGATCGCCTCAGCGTGATCGACTACTCGCGGCCGTCCACCGAGCCGCGGCTGTGGGTGTTCGACCTGGCCCACCAGCGCCTGCTGTTCGAGGAATGGGTGGCGCACGGACGCAACAGCGGCGACAACCGCACCGAGCATTTCTCCAATCGCGACGGCAGTTTCATGTCCAGCCTCGGCGCGTTCACCGCGCAGGAGACCTACATGGGCGGCAACGGCTATTCGCTGCGCCTGGCCGGGTTGGAACCGGGCTTCAACGACCGTGCGCGCGAACGCGCGATCGTCATCCACGGTGCGCCCTACGTGAACCCGGCCACCGCGCAGCTGCAGGGGCGGCTTGGCCGCAGCCTCGGCTGCCCGGCGGTGCGCCTGTCGGTGGCCAGGCCGCTGATCGATGCGTTGCGTGGCGGCACGATGGTGTTCGCCTACTACCCCGACCAGGACTGGCTGAAGCATTCGCAGCTGCTGGGTGGCGAGTGTGGTGGCCAGGGCACGCTCGCCACGCGGTGATGCACGACGGCGCGCGGCGTGATGCAATGCGCCGATGAACATCGACTCCCTGCTGCACACTCCGAGCCAGGTGATTTCCAGCCTGGACTATCGCCGCGAACGCTGGCGGAATGGACTTGGCTGGACCCGCGAGATCCTGCGCCTGCCGGCACAAGGCGATGACTGGGCGTTGCGCCTGTCGGTGGCCGAGATCGAACAGGATGCGGCGTTCTCTGCCTTCCCCGGTGTGGAGCGCGAGCTGGTGTTGCTGCAGGGCAATGGTGTGCGTCTTCGCTTCGAGGATGGCCGCGTGGCCGAAGTGCTGCCACCGCACGGTCGCGTGCGGTTTGCTGGTGAGGAAGCGCTGCATGGCGAACTGGTCGATGGCACCACCCATGACTTCAACCTGATGTGGAAGCGCGATCTGCTGCAGGCCGAGCTGTTGCACCGGCCGCTTGTGGGGTCGATGTTCTTCTTCTGCGAACCGGGCGTGGCCTGGGCGCTGCACCTGCTGGCCGGTCAGGCCGAATTTGGTGCTGACAGTGGCTTGCCGCCGTTGCAGGCCGGAGATACGGCGTGGTTGTCAGCCGGTGAGCGGCAGCGACATGCGTTGCAGGGCGGTGGCGAACTGCTGGCGATACGGATCAGCGCGGCGGGGGCATGATCTTGTAGAGCTGCGCCGTGCATGGACGCGGCCGCCGATACCGCGTCACCGTGCGAACCAAGGTTCGCACCCACCAGAAGGCGGTTCGCACCCACCAGGATGCGGCGGCCTCAATACACATCGCGCCGGTAACGGCCGGCCAGCAGCAACGCTTCCTTGCCGGCAACACCCAGCACCTGCTCGATCACCGCATCCACGGCTGGGGCCATGCCCTGCAGGCTGCCGCAGACCAGGATTGTCGCGCCGTCATCGATCCACTGGCGAAGTGTTGCCGCTTCAGCCTGCAACCGGTCCTGTACATAACGGTGCGTGCCGCCGTCACGGCTGAACACCGTATCCAGCCGCGCCAGGGTGCCGTCGGCCTGCATCGCCCGCAGCTCTTCCCTGAAGTGGAAGTCGTGCGCGGCGCTGCGCTCGCCGAACAGCAGCCAGGTGCGATGTGCACCGCTGCGCGCGCGTTCGTGCAGATGTGCGCGCAGGCCGGCGATGCCGGTGCCGTTGCCGATCAGCAGCAGCGGCACATCTGCGGCGACGCCATGGAAATTGTCGTTGCGGCGCAGACGCAGCTGCACCGGTTCGCCGATGGCCGCGTGGTCGCACAGCCAGCCACTGCCGATGCCGGGTGTGCCATCGGCGCGCAGCTGGCGACGCAGCAACAGCTCCACGGCGCCGTCGGCCATGACCGAGGCGATCGAGTACTCGCGATGTGGCAGCGGCTGCAGGGTCGCCAGCAACGCAGGCAGATCCCCGGCAGGGACCAGTGACGGCAGGTGCGAGCGTTCGACGCGGGCAAGCAATGCCTGGCCGTCGTCCAGCACGGTGTCCGCATTGAAGCCTTGTGCATCCAGCCACGCGCGCGCGCTGTGGCGAGCGTGCTGCGGACCGATCTCGGCGATGTCGCCGGCCTGCCACTGCACAGCGGCGCCAGCGGGTGGCTGCAGGCGCAGCCAGTACACCGGACCACCGGGGCTGCCCGGGTTCAGGTGCTCGCGCTGCAGCAGCGTCCACGGCTGATACTCGGCCGGGCTCCAGTCGGGCAGTTCACTGGCGCCGCCACCGAGCTGCCCCAGCAGCTGCTGCCAATGGCGCAGCGCGGCCGGATCGGCGTTGTCGACTTCGATCGCATCGAACAGCGGATGCGCACCGTGCTGGCGCAGCCACTGGTCCAGTTGGTGGCCGAATCCACAGAAGTGGCCATAGCTGCGATCGCCCAGCGCGAGCACGCCGTAGTGCAGGTGCTGCATCGGCGGTGGCGTGGTCATTGCCCCGCGCAGGAACGGCAACGCATGGTCGGGCGGGTCGCCCTCACCGGTGGTGCTGGCGATGAACAACGCGCGCTGGCTGGCCGTCAGCAGTGCTGCGTCCACCTCATGCAGTCCGCGCACACGCACCGGCACGCCGGCACTACGCAGGGCCTCGGCACTGCGTTCGGCCAGTTCGCGGGCGAAACCGGTCTGGCTGGCCCAGACCAGCAGGATCGGCGCGGTATCGCCCGATGGGGCGTCGTCACGCGGGCGGCCACGCCACCACAACGCGGCACAGGCCAGCGCATACAGCGCCGTAGCGATCAGCGCGACCTGCGATTGCCGTGCCGGCGGCGCGCCTTGCCACCAGGCCTCGCCCAGGTGCAGGCGCAGCAGCGCCCACCCGATCAGCGCCAGCAGAAGCAGGACCAGAGCGTTGCCGAGCCACGCGCGCGACGGACGTGCGCTCATGCATCCTGCTCGTCGATCAGGCGCTGGAAGGCGCTGCTGAGGAATTCGCGGGGGCCTTCTGTTGTGCGTTGCAGGTAGCGTGCGGCCAATCCCTCGCGTTCGGCCAGTGCCATGCCGTGCTCGCGGCCGAGCACGGTCAGCGCGGTGGCCCAGGCATCGGCATGCATCGCGTCGTCGGCAACCACGGTCACCGCCGCTGCAACCTGGCGCACCGGCATGCCGGTACGCGGGTCCAGACTGTGGCTGTAAGCCTGGCCATCGGCCTGGTACTGGTGCCAGCGATCACCTGAAGTGGCCACCGCAAGCCCGTCCAACGCGAGTACCCGCGGCGGGGTCCCTGTGTGCGCGTCTTCTTCCGGCGCCGATTCCACCAGCACGCGCCATGGCTGGCCGTCGGGCTTGCGGCCGTAACCCGCCAGCTCGCCGCCGACTTCGATCAGCGCCGCCGCGATGCCTTGTGCACGCAGCCAGGCGGCGACGTGATCGACGCCGAAGCCCTTGGCGATCGCAGAGAGATCCAGTTCCAGCCCGCCCGGCTGCAGCAGCGCATCGTCCTGCCACTGCAGGCGCTGCCAACCACAGCGGTCGCGCGTGGCCTGCAGGGTGGCGGCATCGGGTTGTCGGCGTTCACCGGCATGCGCACCGAAACCCCACAGTGCAACCAACGGGCCAAGGGTGGGGTCGAAGGCGCCGTCACTGGCCGCCGCGATGGCCTGTGCGCAGGCCAGCACCTGGCGCGTCTCGCCCGGCAGCGTGCACCACTGGCCGGCCTCGGCGCGGTTGTAGCGGCTGAGGTCCGAGCCGGATTCCCAGGTGCTCATCTGCGCGACCACCTCGTCCAGCCGCGCCTGGATGCCAGCATGCAGCGGGTGCAGGTCGCGCTGGCGCGACGCGACCAGCGACACACTCCAGGTGGTGCCCATGGTGGTGCCACCGAGGCGGGCGATATCGAGCGGGGTATCGGTCATGGTGGTGCGCAGGCGCGATGCCGGGGCTGGCCCGGCATCGCGATCCGCATCATTACTGCGGCAGCACTTCCAGCGTGGCGACGTAGCTCAGGCGGCGCTTGGCGGCCTGCTTCACCGAGGTCTTCTTGTCTTCGGTGGCGGTTTCCAGCCAGTACATGCCGGCTTCCGGCCAGGTCACCTTGATCTCACCCTGGGCGTCGCTGGTCAGCTTCAGCTCGTCCTGCGCATTGCGGTAGCGGGTGGCGCCACGCACGATCTCGAACTCCAGGCCAGCGGTCGGCTTGCCATCGACCAGCACGCGGAAGGTGGCTTCCTCACCGGCGAACAGGTCGTTCGGGTGGCCGACGGCAACCAGCTCGATGCCGCGGTTGGTTGGCTTCAGTGCGGTGTCATTCGGCGCACCGTTGGTGACGAAGGTTTCCACGCGGCCGATCGACTGGCTCACTTCCAGCTTCTTTGCGTCCTTCGGCAGTTCGCCGAAGGTGGCGACGCTGCCGCGCCAGCGCTTGCGCTCGCCGTTCTGCTCGTAGGTGGCGAACAGGCCGTCATTGACCGAGGCGATGCGATAGGTGCCCGGCTGCTTCAGTTCGAGGTCGAACACGCTGCGGTACTTGCCGGTGGACGCGTTCTGCGGCTGCACGGTGCTGCCATCCGGGGCGGTGATCACCAGCGATTCCAGGCGCAGCGGCACGTGGTTGAAGTAGAACAGGTCGTTGGAGACCGCACCGTCGACGGTGATCCACGGCGCATTGCCGGCGATCACGGTCTGCGAGGGCAGCAGCCAGGCCTTGTGGGCCAGGGCGGAGAAGGGAAGGGCAGCGGCCAGGGCGGCGGCGAGGACGAGCGTGCGCTTCATGCGGAAGACTCCAGTGGATGCGGGGTGGTGCGACAAGGGCGAGGGGATTACGACTTAATCCCCTCCGTCCCTTTTTCAGGGTTTGACGGCGAGGGTGACCTGGCCCAGTTCGGTGGCGCCCTGCGCCTTGCCGTTCTGCGCGGCGGTGGCCGGCCAGGTGAAGGGGATCTTCAGCAGTTCACGACCGCCGACTTCACGCACCGCTTCGACCACCAGGGTGTAGTTGCCCGGTGCCAGCTGCTTCAGCGCCGGCTGCTTGTCGGTGAACGACAACGCGTGCTTGCCGGCCGGGCGGGTCGGGCCGGTCACACCGTCCACCGGCACCTGCAGGGTGCGGCCGCTCTTGCGCCACCACTGGCGCAGGTCGGGCAGCCACTTGGTGCCATGGCCTTCGCTGTTGCTGGTCTGCTGGTACCAGACCGACAGGTTGGCCGCGACCTTCTGGTCGGCGCCTTCCAGCCACACCGCCACATACGGGCGGTGGTACTCGGCCACGTTGAGCTTGGGCACTTCGACGTTGATGTCGAGGGTGGCGGCGTAGGCCGGCGAGGTAGCCAGCAGTCCGCTGAGGGCGATGGTCAGGGTGACGCGCATGGAGCGGCTCCGGGAACGAGGGAAGAGTCAGTGGATCAGCAGCAGGGCGATCAGCAGCGGGATCATCAGGCCCAGGCCGACCAGCGGCCAGGTCATGCGCCGCTGCCGCGCATGCAGGTGCAGCAGGAACAGGCCGGTGATGCAGAACACCAGGCAGGCCACGGCGAACAGGTCCAGGAACCAGCCCCATGCCGGGCCGGCATTGCGGCCCTTGTGCAGGTCATTGAGGTAGGACACCACGCCGCGCGAGGTTGATTCGTACTCCACCGCGCCGGTTTCGCGATCGATGCTCAGCCAGGCGTCACCACCGGGGCGCGGCAGTGACAGGTAGATCTCCTCGGCCGACCACTCGGCCGGGCGTCCGCCAATGGCGATGCCCAGCTGGGTGTCCAGCCATTGCCGGGCCGGGCGCGGGATCGGCGCGTTGCCGTCCTCGCGCGTGCCCAGCTGGCCCAGCAGCTCGGCCGGCAGTTCCAGGTGCTGGTTCTGCACCTGGGGCTTGGCCTCGATCTTCGCCGCATGGTTGAGGGTCAGGCCGGTCACCGCGAACAGCAGCATGCCGATCAGGCAGACCGCCGAGCTGATCCAGTGCCACTGGTGCAGCGTGCGCAGCCAGAAGCCACGGCTCTGTTGCTGCTGCACGGTGGAAGAAGCAGGACGGCTCACGGCACGGTTCGGGGCGGATGGGGACTGCTCATTACATCATTGATGAGAATAGCTCGCAATTGCGTGTCGTTCTGTATCCCTGGGAGCGGTGCCGACCAGGGTCGGCACCCACCGGGCCAAGGCGATGCCGGCCAGCGGCCGGCACTACCGGTGCGCGGCGGTCAGAACTTCGCGTTGAGCGAGATCCAGTAGCTGCGGCGCTGGTCCTTGGTCGCGTAGTCGTCCACGCAGCTGAACTCGCTCGGATTGAGCAGCAGGCACGACTGCGAGACGAAGTCCTTGTCGAACAGGTTGTTGACGCGTGCGTTCACCGTCAGCCATGGCGTGGCCTGCCAGCTGCCACCGAGGTGGAAGATGGTGTAGTCCTCGTAGTAACGGGTTTGGCTGACGCCATTGGCGTCGAGCAGGGTGTCGCGGTAGCGGTCGTAGCGGCCCTCGCCGATCAACGACAGGCTGATGGCCTCGTTGATCTGCCAGTTGAGGCTGGCGTTGGCCATGTGCTTTGCCGGGGTGGTGCCGGTGATCGGCAGCCCCTTCTGCGGGCCGCTGGTCTGCTCGCTCCTGGTCCAGGTGTAGTTGCCGCGCAGCTGCAGGGTGTCGAGCAGGTCGATGTGGCCGGCCAGTTCCGCGCCGCGGGTTTCGGCCTTGTCGATGTTCACGCTCTGGGTGAACGCGCTGTAGCCCAGTGACGCCCAGCCCGGGCCGATGTCCACGCAGTAGCCGCTGCCGGCCGGTGCGACTTCGCAGTTCGGGAAGGTGCCGCCGCTGGCGATCTTGTCTTCGAACTTGTTGATGAAGCCGGTGACGTTGAAGCCCCAGCGCTGGCCTTCGTAGTACGCGGCCAGCTCGTAGTTGGTGCTGGTTTCCGGCTTCAGGTTGGGCGAGCCCACCAGCGGCAGCACGCCCTGTCCACCAAACCCGGTGATGCCCGGGAACAGCTGGTCCGGACGCGGGGTCTTGTAGCCGGTGCTGACGCCACCCTTGAAGGTCCAGGCATCGCTGGCATTCCATACCAGGTAACCGCGCGGGCTGACATGGCTGCCGAACACGTTGTGGTCGTCGTAGCGCAGGCCGAAGGTGGCGGTGAGGGTGTCGGTCAGCGCCCAGTTGTCCTCGGCGAACAGCGCCCACATGCGGTGCTTCTGCTTCGTGTTGCTACGGTAGCCGGCACCGTCCATGCCGAACACGCCGTCGATCATGTCGGTGTCGTTGTACTGGCCGCCGACGGTCAGCTTGTGCGCGCCGAAGTCGAGGTCGAGCATGGTGTCGAGCACGTAGCCTTCCAGTTCCATCGTGCGCAGCGGACGCGGCAGGAACGCCTGCAGGCGTGTCATTTCGCTCGGGTTGAGGGCGGCCAGTGCATTGCCACGCCCGGCCGCGCAGTTGTTGGCGGCGCCAGTGCGGCGGCAGACGTCATTCCACAGCGTCTGCAGGTTGGCGCGTTCGTCCAGGGTCAGCGGCAGCGAGCGGCCCAGGTTGCTGCTCTTGCTGTGGGTCAGCGAGGTCTGCCAGGTGCCGTAGCTGTAACGGCCCTGGTGGGTCAGCGACAGCTGGTCGCGCTCGTAGCGCTGGTAGGCGGTGTAGCCCACGCGCGGCTGTACCACGCGGCGGGTGATCGTGCCGCTGCCGTTCGGGTTGGGAATGACCGCGTTGCCGACGCGCCACAGGCTGGCCAGGCTGTCCAGCGTGCCGGTCTGGCCTTCGCTGTTGTCGTACTTCTGCCGCGAGACGTCGTAGTCCAGCCACAGTTCGTGGTCATCGTTGACGCGGAAATCCAGGCGCACGCCGGTGTTCCAGTTGGTGTTGGCCACCGACTTGCCACCGCCGCCGAAGCCGATGCTGCGCTCCCACAGGCTGCCGTCGGGCAGGGTCAGTGCGTTCCACTCCGGATTGGAGGCTTTGGCGTCGTAGTAGCTGCCGCGTACCGCCAGGCTGAGGCGATCCTTGATCAGCGGGCCGCTGAGGTAAACGTCGGTGGTGCGTGCATCGCCGAACTGGTCGTCCTGCTGCACGGTGAAGCCCTGGGTGATGGCGCCGTGCCAGCTGTCCTGGTTGCGGCGAGTGATGATGTTGATGACGCCGCCCATCGCATCCGAGCCGTACAGGGTGGACATCGGGCCGCGTACCACTTCGATACGCTCGATGGCATCCAGCGGCGGCAGGTAGGCGAACTGGCCGCCGCCGAAGTTGTTCGGGTACAGCTGGCCGACGTTGCTCTGGCGGCGGCCATCGATCAGCACCAGGGTGTACTCGGAGGGCAGGCCGCGCATCGAGATGGTGGCGCGGCCGTTCTTGTCGGTCGCTTCCAGGCCGACGTCGATGCCCTCGACGTCGCGCAGCGCGTCGACCAGGTTGGTGTAGGGGCGCTTGCTCAGCTCCTCGCGGCTGACCACGCTGATGCTGGCCGGTGCATCGATCACTTTCTGTTCGAAGCCGGACGCGGTGACCACCACCTTGTCCAGCGT
This sequence comes from Stenotrophomonas maltophilia group sp. Smal17, assembly GCF_030237045.1. Lineage (NCBI taxonomy): Bacteria > Pseudomonadati > Pseudomonadota > Gammaproteobacteria > Lysobacterales > Lysobacteraceae > Stenotrophomonas > Stenotrophomonas maltophilia group sp. Smal17. Next base: position 10,039 of record NZ_JASJSU010000059.1, on the reverse strand, counting down.
CTGCGGGGCGCCGGAGGCGTCACCGTGGGCGAAGGCAGGGGCGGACAGAGCCACCAGCACGGCGCTGGTCAGCAGGGGGCGGGACAGGGACGAACGGACACGATGGCGCTGGGCCATGGCAGTTACCTCGAAGGATGCAGGGTGGTGCACTGCCACGCGCTCAGGGCGCGGCAGGCACGGAAGGCCCGGTCAGGGGCAGCAGGGATGGAGCAGACGGGAATGAAGCAGGCAGCGGCGCGCGCAGGCGACCGCGCACGCGGTCACCCCGGGCCGTGGATCAGGCGAGCGGCGGCGCCTGGCCGCGTTGCTGGCGGCGCCCGGGCGCATCGGCCCAGGGCGTATCCGGAGCGGCCAGTGGCCAGTCCGGGCGCACGCCGGGCATGGCCGGCGCAGCGGGAACGAGTTCGAGTTCAGTGCGCAGCCACTGGCTGGCCAGCAGCAACGGCGGCGGTGACTTCTCGGCCGCTTTCACCGGGGCAGCGGCACAGCGGCGCAGCTTGGCCGGTGCTTCTTCCTGCAGCGGGCCTTCGCCGCCGCGCTCTTCCAGCGGCACCTGCACGGTCATCGGCGCCGTCGCATGCGGCAGCAGCGGCAGCGTGCCCAGCAGCAACGCCAGCATCGCCACCCACGCCAACAGGCTGGCCAGCGCAGGACGCTGGCCGCGCATGGCGGTGCCCATCTGGCGATGGATGAGTGGGCGAGGGCGAAGCGGGCGCAGCAAGCAGGAATCCCCGGACGTCTGCCGGCAGGGGCCGGCATCAACGGGGCGAGATTGTAATGAGAGCGGTTAGCGGTTGCAAATGAGAATGATTGCCAAGATGTCGCAGGCCCGGCCGTGTCCGGCTCAGACTTCGCTCCAGCGCCGCAGCAGGTTGTGGTACACGCCGGTCAGCTGCAGCACCGCCTCGGCGTCGCCGCCGGTCTGCCGCAGGCGTTCGATCGAGCTGTCCATTTCCCACAGCAGGCGGCGCTGCACGTCGTCGCGGACCATGCTCTGCACCCAGAAGAACGAGGCCACGCGTGCGCCGCGGGTGACCGGATTGACCTTGTGCAGGCTGCTGGACGGGTACACGATCAGGTCGCCGGCCGGCAGCTTCACCTCGTGCTCGCCGTAGGTATCGCTGATGATCAGCTCGCCGCCCTCGTACTCTTCGGGCGCGGACAGGAACAAGGTGCAGGAGATGTCCGAACGCAGCTGCTCGCCGTTGGCCAGGTTCATCACCGCGCCATCGACGTGGAAGCCATAGGTGCCACCACCGCTGTAGCGGTTGAAGCGTGGCGGCAGGTACTTCAACGGCAGCGCCGCACTGAAGAACAGCGGGTGCCGGGCCAGCGCGACCAGGATGATTTCGCCCAGTTCGCGGCGCAGCGGCGAGGCTTCCGGCAGTTGCTGGTTGTGCTTGGCCTGTGCGCCCAGATGGCCAACGGTCTCGCGGCCGTCGGTCCAGTCGGCGGCATCGAGGCGGCGGCGGACGTCGGCCACCTGCTCGGCGCTGAGGATGTCGGGAATGTGCAGCAGCATGCGGAACTCCTCAGGGGGACGGCGGTGCGACCAGGGCGCGCACCTGCGGATGCGGGGATGCGGCCAACTCCGGCACGATGTGCGCCATGAACGCCGGGCTGCCGAGGGCCAGCGCCTGCTTCAACCAGTGCACGGCCTGATCGATCTGGCCAGCCTGCAGCAGGATCGAGGCGTAGTTGGCCTGGCCGCGGAAATCGCCGGTCTCGGCCGCACGCCGGTACCAGCCCAGCGCGGCCTGCGGATCGCGCTCGATCTCCAGGCCATCTTCGAGGTGGCGGGCCAGCAGGTTCATCGACTTGGCGTGGCCCAGGTGCGCGGCGCGGGTGTACAGCGCCAGCGCCTGCGCGCGGTCCTGTGCAACGCCGCGGCCGGTGGCCAGCAGGTTGGCCAGGTTGTACAGGCCCCAGTCCAGGCCGGTGTCGGCCGCACGCCGGTACCACACTGCTGCCAGCGTGGGATCGGCCGCCGTGCCCTGGCCCAGCTCATGGCAGCGGCCGAGCATGTTCATCGCCATCGGCACGCCGTTGTTGGCGGCGGTTTCGTACCAAAGCAGGGCGGCCGAGGGGTCCTGCGCGGTGCCTTTGCCTTCCATGTGCATCTGCGCGAGCAGCAGCTGTGCGTCGACTTGTCCGGCCTGCGCGGCGTCGCGCAGGCGCGCGAATGCTGCTTGCGGATCGTGCTGCAGCAGTTCGGCCAGGGCGTCGCTGTCGATGGGGGTGCGGGTAGCCATGGGGTGAGTATCGCCGGAAACAAAAACGGCGGCAGGAGAGCCTGCCGCCGTGGTGGAGCGAAGTTACATCAGAACTTCACGTTCAGCGCCAGGGTGGCCGAGCGACCCGGGGCGATGCTCGCGTAGTGCGAGGCATAGGCCTTGGTGAAGTAGGTCTTGTCGGTCAGGTTCTGCACGTTCAGCTGCAGGCTGATGTTGTCCTGGATCGCGTAGCTGGCCATCGCGTCGAAGCGGGTGTAGCTCGGGATCCACTTGGTGTTGGCAACGTCACCGTACTGCTTGTCCGAGTAGAACGCACCGGCGCCGACGGTCAGGCCGATCGGGAAGCGGTAGGTGGTCCACAGGTTGGCGCTGTGCTTGGCGGTGTTCGGGAACACGTTGCCGTTGTTCGGCGACGGCACGTAGATGTTGGACGGGCAGGTGCGGCCCGACACGGCGCAGACGAAGCCGTTGTCCTTCAGTTCCGAATCCAGGTAGGTGTAGCCGCCGTACAGGCTCCAGGCATCGGTCAGCTGGCCATTGAAGCCCAGCTCGAAGCCGTTGATTTCCTTCTTGCCCGCGTTCTGGCTGGTGCCGTTGTCGACGGTCACGCGTGCGTTGTTCATCACGGTGTGGAAAATCGCGGCAGTCAGGTTCAGGCGGTTGTCGAGCAGGTCCCACTTGGTACCCAGTTCGAGGTTCTTGGTGTCCTGCGGCTTGAGGTCGGCGACGCCGGCATTCAGGCCGTCCGAACCGTCGCCACCGTCCATGCCCGGCGGGGTGGAGGAGGTGCCGTAGGACAGGTAGATGCTGCCGTTGGCCGCCGGCTTGAACACCACGCCAGCCTGGTAGTTCAGGAAGTCGTTGTCATTGCGCACGCGGGTCGGTGCTGCACCGGCCACCGGAGTGGTCAGGGTGGTGCTGTAGTCGTCGTAGCGCAGGCCGACGTTGAAGCTCCACTGTGCGTTGAGCTCGATGGTGTCGAACAGATAAGCGGACTTGGTCTTGGTGCGCTGCTCGACGTCCAGGGCCTTGTCGCTGCGGTACACCGAATGGGTGGCCGCCCACGGATCACGCGGGTTCGGGTTGGCGAAGTCGGTGCAGTTGTAGCCGGTGGCCGCGCCCGTGGTCGGGCACTTGCTGTTGCCGGTCAGCGGGTTGCTGGTGCCCGGGGCAATCAGGTAGCTGCCGCGGGTCATCTTCTCGTCGCTGTATTCCACGCCAGCGCTGTAGCTGTGCTTGAGCGCGCCGGTCTGGAAGGCGCCGGTCAGGCCCAGCTGGTCGGCGAAGCTCTTGACGTCGACGGCGCGGGTGTTGGTACGGCGCCACAAGGTGCCGTAGTTGTTCGGGTTGCCCTGGCTGTCGTCCGGCTGGGTCCACAGGTAATCATTGCTGGTGTTGCCCAGGCGCGCGATGTTGCGCAGCTTGTGGCCGCCGAAGTCGTAGCTGGCATCCAGGGTGCTGATGTCGGCGCGGGTGCGCTGGAAGTCACGGTCGACCAGGCCGTAGTAGTTGTTGCGGTCCGGCACCATCGGGCGGCCGTCGACCCACTTCGAGGCCGGTGCACCGTTCGGATTGCCATACGGGAAGCCACCCGCGTCCGGCAGGTCATCGCTCTGCATGTGGTAGTGGCTGGCGATCAGCTGCGCCGGGCCGTTCAGGCCGAACGCGATCGACGGCGCGATGCCCCAGCGGCTGACGTTGGCGGCGTCACGGCCGGCGATGTCCGACTCGTGCTTCATCAGGTTCAGGCGGGCGGCGATGCCGTCACCCAGCACGTAGTTGGCGTCCACGGTGCCGCGCGCATAGCTGTCGGTACCGATGCCCATGCTGGCGCTGGTCTCGTTCTTCAGCTTCGGCGTCTTGCTCACCAGGTTCAGGCTGCCACCACCGGAATCACGGCCGCCATAGGCCGAGCTCGGGCCCTTGACCACTTCCACCTGCTCCAGGTCGAAGATTTCGCGGGTCTGCGAACCGACGTCGCGCAGGCCGTCGACGAAGATGTTGCTCTGCGAATCGAAGCCGCGGATGAAGGGGCGGTCACCGGTCGGGTTGCCGCCTTCGCCGGCACCGAAGGTGATGCCCGGCACCATGCGCAGCGCGTCCTGCAGGTTGGTCGCACCGGTCTCGGCAATCAGCTTCTGCGACACGATCGACACCGACTTCGGGGTGTCCAGCAGCTCGGCGGTGAACTTCGGCGAGGACGGATTGAACCAGCTGCCGCGCACCTGCACCTTGTCCAGGTCGGTGGCCTTGTTGTTGCCGGAGGCGGCGCTGTCGGCGGCCTGCGCGGCCAGCGGCGCGAAGCCGGCGGCCAGGGTGGCCGAGGCGAGCAGGGAAACGCGCGGGGCGTACTTGCGGGTCTTGATGTGGGTCATGGCTTGGGTGGTAGTGGCTGGGATCGGGAAAGGGCGAGGGCGAGCCGGCGCAGCTGGGTGCGCGGCGACAGGCAGGAGGTTGCTTCTGTAGAGCCGAGCCGAAGCTCGGCTACGCGGTGGACGACATCAGGCGCACGGCAACGGCCGCAGGGCGCCTCAGCTGGCGTGCGGTACGGGCGGAGCGTGGCCGGGGTTCAAGCGCAGTGCCGGATCGTGCAGCTGCCAGCGCAGGGCGTCGGAACGCCACAGCGGGATGTGGGCGACCAGCGCGGCGCGCGCGGGTGCCAAGCCGGCGCAGGGCGTGCCACCCTCGCCATCAAGCGGCGGCTCCGGTGCCGGTACCGCGTGCTGCGGGCATTCGTCGGCCGGCGGCGCCGGCATCGGCATGGCCTGGTGCAGTTCTTCAGCGTGCGCCTGCCAACCGTAGGTGGCCGGTCCATCGCGCCCTTCGTGCAAGGCCGACCAACCCAGCACCAGCGTCAGCAGCGCGGCCACGAGCAGCGGCCACCCTTGGCGGGCGAGCTGGCACAGCGTGGCGGCGGGCGCGGGCGAAGCCATGGCGCGGGGTGGAGTCGTTACGAAGATGTTACGTAGAATAACATCAACGATAATGATTCGCATGTGCGCGATGAGGCGGGCTGCCAGGATGGCCCTACGAGGCCCTGAACGGGCGCTCAGCCGCTTCCGGCAGCTCCACCCCGTGGGTTGGCTGCCCCGGGGTGGGGCGCCTCAGTCGCGGTCGTCGCGGGTCCAGATGGCGTCGTGTTCGCGCTTCACCGGGAACTTGGGTACCGGGGTGTAGGCCGGGGCGCACAGGGCGCGGCCATCACGCACGTCAAAGCGCGCGCCGTGCAGCACGCACTCCACGCTGCCCTCGGTGGTGTTGAACTCGCCCGAGGACAGCTCGAACTCTTCATGCGTGCATTGGTCTTCCAATGCATACAGGTCGCCGTCGAGGTTGAACACCACGATCGGGGTGCCGGTCACTTCGTCGAACACGCTCTTCATTTCACCCGGCAGCAGTTCGGCGCCGGCACAGACGAAGGTCCAGGCCTCGCTCACGCGGTGGCTCCGGCCAGCGGCTTCTCCAGGATCTCGAAGCGCAGGTCGTCGCGCTTGGGGATGCCGAAGCGTTCGTCGCCATACGGGAACGGCTTCTTGATGCCGGTGCGCTGGTAGCCACGACGCTCGTAGAAGGCGATCAGCTCGTCGCGAACGTCGATCACCGTCATCTGCATCACCGGCACGTTCCATTCGCGCGCGGCGTGCGCTTCGGCCGCATCCATCAGCTGCTTGCCGACGCCGCCGCCCTGCTGGGCCGGGTCGACCGAGAACATGCCGAAGTAGCCCTTGCCGTCGACATCGGCGACGTGGGCGCAGGCCACCAGCCGGCCCTCGCGTTCGGCCAGCAGGATGGTCGAGCGGGGGCGGTCGAGGTCGGCCTGGATGCCTTCGGCGTCGATGCGGGCGCCGTCCAGCAGGTCGGCTTCGGTGGTCCAGCCGGCACGGCTGGCATCACCCCGGTAGGCCGAAGTGACGAGGGCGATCAGGGCGGGGATGTCGGCCGGCGTGGCGGCCCGGTAGGTCAGGGTGGTCATGGGCACATTCTAGGTGGGGTGGGGGCGGGTGCAAACGGGGCGCCCCGGCAGTTCCGGCAACGGTCTGCTCGCGCTTCATCAATTGTCATACGGGGCCGTGGCGTGGACGTGTCGAGGGGAATCGCGCTGGCGTTGACCGTGGGGATGATGATTGCTCTGGTACGTCTGCCGGCGCATGTGGACGGCGGCGGCATTGCGCCCAACGGCCTGGGCTGCCCGGATTTCAGTCCGTCCCGTGCGTTGCCGGTCACGCTGGAGGCGCTGCGGACCGATCCAATGCGCTATCACGGGAGATTGGTACGCGTGCGGGTGTCTACGTTGATGGTCTTGAAATGTCTGCGCTGCATCCCGGGCCGCCGGTACAGGACCCATGGGCGGCTGAGGGCGTGTGGGTGAATGGAATTCCCATCCTGGTGCTTCCGCCGGCGCAGGCGGTTGAAGTCACCGGAATCGTAGCGGCGGGCCGGCCCGATTTCCCTTTCGGCAAGGGGCATCTTGGGCAATGGCCTGCGGAGCTCTGCGTGTCTTCGATCCTGCCATTGGCGCCGCCATGAAAAACGCCGCGGTTTCCCGCGGCGCTCTCGGCTTCCGGCTTGCCTGGGAATCTCACCCCAGCAACTTCCGCACTTTGGTCAGCGCAGTCATGAACCGCTCGATCTCGGCGTGCGTGTTGTAGAACGCCAGCGAGGCACGGCAGGTAGCGGCTACGCCAAAGTACTGCAGCAGCGGATGCGCGCAGTGCTGGCCAGAGCGCACGGCTACGCCTTCCAGATCCAGCAGGGTGGCCAGATCGTGGGCATGCGCGCCATCGATCAGGAACGAAACCACCGCGGCCTTCTCCGGCGCTTCGCCGATGATGCGCAGGCCGTCGACGCGGCGCAGCTCTTCGGTGAAGTGCGCCAGCAGTTCGGCTTCGCGTGCTTCCACGTTCTCCTGGCCCAGCTGCTGCAGGTAGTCGGCAGCCACGCCCAGGCCGATGAAGCCGGCGATGTTCGGGGTGCCGGCTTCGAACTTGTGCGGGGCATCGTTGAACACGGTGCCGTCGAAGCTGACTTCCTTGATCATTTCGCCGCCACCGAGGAACGGCGGCATCGCGTCCAGGTGCTCGCGGCGCGCCCACAGTGCGCCGGTGCCGGTCGGGCCACACATCTTGTGGCCGGTGATGGCGTAGAAGTCACAACCGATCGCGGCCACGTCCACCTTGCGGTGCGGCACGGCCTGCGAGCCATCGACCACGGTGACGATGCCGCGCTTGCGCGCTTCGCGACAGATCTCGCGCACAGGATTGACCGTACCCAGCACGTTGGAGACGTGGGTGACCGCCAGCAGCTTGACCTCGGGGGTCATCGCTGCGCGCAGCGCATCCAGGTCGAGCGCGCCGTCGGGGGTGATCTCGGCCACGCGGATGGTCGCGCCGGTACGCTGGGCGACCAGCTGCCACGGCACGATGTTGGCGTGGTGCTCCATGCGCGACACCAGGATCACGTCACCGGCCTTCAGCCGCGGCAGCGCCCACGAGTAGGCCACCAGGTTGATGGCGAAGGTGGTGCCGCTGCACAGTACCAGGTCGCTGGGGCGCACGTTGAGGAAGCGCGCCAGCTTGTTGCGCGCACCTTCGTAGGCGTCGGTGGCTTCACTGCCCAGTGCATGCACCGCGCGACTGACGTTGGCGTTGTAGCGGCGGTAGAATTCGTCCACCGCGCCGATCACCTGCACCGGCTTCTGGCCGGTGTTGGCGTTGTCGAAATAGACCAGCGGCTTGCCATGCACTTCGCGCATCAGCAGCGGGAAGTCGAGGCGGACGCGGTCCCAGTCGGGGGCGCCGGTGCGTTCTTCGATCGGGCGCGGCGTGGACAGGTTCATGCCACGCCCGCCTCGACCAGCGCCTTGTCCAGGCGGCGTGCCAGCTGCTCGCGAAGTGCTTCCGGCAGGATCTTCAGCGGTTCATGGCAGAACGCGGCACTCAGCAGCGCCTGCGCCTGGGCCTGCGGCAGGCCGCGCGAGCGCAGGTAGAACAGCGCGTTGGCATCGAGCTGGCCGACGGTCGCGCCATGCGCGGCCTTGACTTCATCGGCGTCGATCACCAGCGTCGGCTGGGTGTCGATCTCGGCGTCGGCCGACAGCAGCAGGTTCTTGTTGGACAGGTTCGCGTCGGTGCCGTCGGCGCCTTCGCGGATCTGGATGCCACCGTGGAACACCACGCGGCTGCGGTTGGCCGCAACGCCGCGCCACAGCAGTTCGCAGGCGGTATCGCGCGCGATGTGGTCGATGCCCAGGCGGGTTTCGACGTGGCGGCGGCCGTTGCCGAGCAGCACGCCGTTGGCGGTCAGCTGGGCGTTGTCGCCTTCCAGGCGCACGTTCAGTTCATGGCGGCTGAGCGCGGCACCCAGTTCCAGATCGACGCGGTGGTACTGCGCGTCGCGGGCCAGCACCGCGTCGGTGCGCAGGAAGCTGGTCTGGCGCGCGCTGCCGGCCTGCACGCGGGCGTGCTTGAGCACGGCATCGCGGGCGACGTGGGCGTGCAGCACGGTGTTGTCCAGGTGGGCCGAATCACCCACGCTGAAGCGATGCTCGACCACGCCCAGGCTGGCGCCGGTGCGCAGTTCGATCAGGTGGCGGTGGTGCCAGGCCAGGTCGGTATCGCCGGCCACGCTGGCGAACACCAGCTGCAGCGGTACGTCCACCTGCACGCCTTCGTCCACGCGCAGCACCACGCCTTCATCGGCCAGGGCGGCGTTGAGGCGGGCGAAGATTTCCTCGCTGCGCTCGTAGCGGCGGCCGAGGAAACGCACCGCGTCCTCACCGTCGGCCAGCGCGGCCGACAGCGGCTGCAGCTGCACGCCGGCCGGCAGCGCCTGCACGTCGCTCAGCGCGGCATCGAGGCGACCGTTGACGAACACCAGCCGCGGCGCCGGGATGTCCTCCAGCAGCGTGGCGTCCAGCGCTGGGCCCTGCAGCGGCGCCGCAGCGAACGCACGGCGTTCCAGCTGGCGCAGCGAGGTGTACTTCCAGGCTTCGTTGCGGGCGGCGGGCAGGCCGTCGCGCAGGGCCGCATCCAGCACTTCGCGGCGCGCATCGCTGCCGCAGAAGGCCTGGGCCATCGAGTCGAGCAGCGCGCTCATCAGACCGCCGCCTCGCGCACCACGCGATCCTTGAGGAAATCGTAGCCGTGCGCTTCCAGTTCCAGGGCCAGTTCCGGGCCGCCGCTCTTGACGATGCGGCCATCGGCCAGCACGTGCACCACGTCCGGCTTGATGTAGTCCAGCAGGCGCTGGTAGTGGGTGATGACCAGGAACGAGCGATCGGCGGCGCGCAGCGCGTTGACGCCGTCGGCCACGCTCTTCAGCGCGTCGATGTCCAGGCCCGAATCGGTTTCGTCCAGGATCGCCAGCTTCGGCTCCAGCACGGCCAGCTGGAAGATCTCGTTGCGCTTCTTCTCGCCACCGGAGAAGCCTTCGTTGACGCCACGGTGCAGCAGTTCGTCCTTCAGGTGCAGCACGGCCAGCTTCTGCCGCACCAGCTTGAGGAACTGCATCGAATCGAGTTCCTCTTCGCCGCGCGCCTTGCGCTGGGCGTTCAGCGCGGCGCGCAGGAAGTAGGTGTTGTTTACGCCCGGGATTTCCACCGGGTACTGGAACGCCAGGAACAGGCCGGCAGCGGCGCGCGCTTCCGGATCCTGATCCAGCAGGTCGGTGCCTTCAAACTGCACGCTGCCTTCGGTCACTTCATAGCCGTCGCGGCCGGCCAGGACATTGCCCAGGGTGGACTTGCCGGCGCCATTGGGGCCCATGATGGCGTGCACCTGGCCGGGCTTCACTTCCAGCGAGAGGCC